>BJFP01000019.1 GCA_014189875.1 Verrucomicrobiota bacterium
CGCAATGCGCGATGTCGAACGCGGCCAGCAACCGTTCCGCGTCATCGCCATTCGCGCCGCATTCCGTGAGATGCTCGCGCACCGTGCAGTCCGGCCAGAGCCCGTCGCCCTGCGGCACCCACGCCACGCGCGTGTCGCCGTGCAGTTTTCCGCCGGTGGGTTTTTCAAATCCCGCGAGCAGGTTCAGCAGCGAAGTCTTTCCCGCGCCGGATGCGCCGAGCACCGCGGTGATGCCGTGCGGCACGATGAGCGAAACGTCGCGCAAGCGTTTCTCGCCGAGCCTTGCGTGTTCGAGGATGAAGGGGGCGTCAGCTTGCACGGCGGTGTGGATAGAAGCGGGCGGCAAGCGCGGTCAACAGTGCAACTGACAGCGGCACCGCAAAGGCGAGGATGAACATCATCATCAGGGCATCGCTGCGCCCGTAGTGCAGCAGATTCAGGAGCCGCGCGCTGACGCTCGTGAATTGCGGCGGTGCGAGCAGCGTATTGATCGTGAAGTCACCGTAGCCGAAGCAGAACAGCATCAGCACGGCGCACAGCCGAGGCCAGCCGTCGAGATGCCACACCGCACGGCGCGCGTCCGATGAGCGCGCAATGTGCAGCGCCCCGCGGTCGCACGTCGCCTTGATGCCGAAGCGCAGAAGCAGCGCGTACGGCAGCAGTATGAGCGCAAGCCCGAGCACCGCGGGAAATGCCGTATCGCGCAGCAGGTGCAAAGGCGATGCCTGCACCAGCGCCAGCAGCAGCAGCCCGGATAGGAGCGGTCCGAGCAAACCGGGCAGCATGAGTACGAGGCGCCATCCGCGGCGGCACGCGATCCAGCCGGCAATGAGCCATGCACAGAGAGTTGCGGTGGCGGAAAGGATGAGGGAGTTCGAGATCTCGCGCCACGGTGCGATGTCGAACGCTTTGAAGCCGTGTCGCCATGCCCATTGCGTTGTGATGACGAGGGCGAAGAACATTGGCGCGCAGCAAAACACAACCGACAGCATCGCGGGTGCGAGTGCGGCGGATGCACGTCCGGTGAACGGGCCGCGGAATTCCGCCGGCGTTTCATCGCGATGAAAACCTTTGGCGAGCATCGCGATGAGGGCCGCCTGCAAGATTAATGGCAGCAGCGCGAGCCGCAGCGATTCGCGGAGCGCGAGGCCGCCTGTCTGCGCATCGAAAAGCGACACGGTCCATGCGCGCATATTCCATGTGGTGGCGATTTCAAACTCCTGGAATGCGAAGAAAAAAACGAGCGCGATGCCGACCCAAAGCCCGCGCCCCCACGCACGCAATTCCCAGAGCCGACGACGCCACCACGATGCCGTGCTCTGTCGGAAGCAATGCATCGCTTCCGGGGAAACTGACGGCGGCATCAGCCAAATCACAAGCAGGGGCAGCAGCGCGCAGCGTGACCACACAAATAGTCCATAGCGAAATTCACGGCC
Source organism: Verrucomicrobiota bacterium (assembly GCA_014189875.1). Lineage (GTDB taxonomy): Bacteria > Verrucomicrobiota > Verrucomicrobiia > Chthoniobacterales > Chthoniobacteraceae > SXWH01. Next base: position 1,437 of record BJFP01000019.1, read on the forward strand.
TGAGCCGGCGTCCGGGGCAAGCTTCAGGAACATGAACGCGCTTGCAAATCCGGGTGCCAGCAATGCCGCGGTCGCGATCCAAAAAACGAACCGGCGCACCGGGCGCGATGCGGAGCCCACCCCTGGTCCTGCGATGAGCAGCAAAGCGAGCGTCGCGAGCGAGACGGCGGTGGCGCGGGCGAGCGAGAGCAGCGTGGACTCGACGATGCTCATCGGTGTGCGGCGGAAATGTGGCGCCGACGATTCGTCGGCATGGCTCTGAGTCCGAGCGATGCAGGCGGGTTGAATCCTGTAGCTGCGCTTGTGAAAGCGCGGGCTGATCTTCCGGCGGTGCGTGCAGTGTGGATGCGAGCCGTGCCCGCGCTTTTGCAAGCGCGGCCACGTGGCTGTGCTGCGCATGAAGCGCGCCGACAGGTTGTCGGCCCCACATTTGGGCGCTTCATTTTAGGTATTCGCGCTTGAGCCATGCGAGGCATTCGTTGCGTGCGGCGAGCAGGCCAGTGAGCGGGTAGCCACGCGCGGCGTGCGGGAGGAGTTCGCGGACTTCTGCGGGGAGTTGCGATTCCTCCACGGGGCCGAGCGGGATCTGGCGCGACTTTGAGAGTGCGAGGGCGAGTTCGGTTTTTGCGGAGAGGAGGAAGTCGGCGAGCTTGCGGGCGTTCTCCGCGTGCGGTGCGTTGCGGATGATGGCGACGGTGTTTGGAATGCAGATGGTCTGTCCGTTTTCGAGTTGCGCGGGGCGCATCGTCACGGGTTTGCCCTCGTCTTTTGCCTCGAAGAAATCATCAGTGTCCGTGAACGCCGCATCGCACGCACCGCTGGCGACGGTGTCCTTCGACTGTGCGTTGCCCGGCACTTCGCGCAGGCCGCGTCGTCGTGTGTCGGCGTGCCATTGCTGCAAACGCGCCGCGCCCCAATCGTGCCACAGCACGGTGTAGTGTGTGAGCGTGGTGCCGTAGAGCGGCTTCGCCATCGCGAAGCGGGTGAGGTCGCCGCTGAAGATGCGCGTGTCGTCCCGCGGCGGTGCGTCGCTGCGTGTGATGATCACGCGCAGCCGCGCGGCGAATCCGGTCCAGCGTCCGTCCGCGTCGCGGAATTGCGCGGGGATTCGCTGCCAGCCCGTGCCCTTGTGCGAATCGAGCAATCCGCGTTCGGCGAGGTCAAGCGTGCCGAGGAGTTCGTTGTTCCAAAAGACATCGCAGCGCGGGTGCGCGGCCTCGCGGATGATCTGCTCGGCGAGGCCGAGCGATTTTGTGGCTTCGGTGTCGAATTTTACGACGACGGGGATGCCGGTCTGCTTCTCAAAATCGCGCAGAATGGCTTCGGCGAAAACGGCGTCGTGCGCGCAATAGACGACGAGCTTGTCGCGGTCGAGGGACTGCCACACGAGCAGCCCGACGCCGAGCAGGAGCACGAGGATGAGATTGCGTTTCGTGTTGCGGAGATCCTGCACGCGGGAGCTTTGGTGAATCGGGCGAGGCACGGCAAGCGTGCGGAGCTTGTAGCCGCGCTTGTGAAAGCGCGGGCTGATCTTTTTTAAACGCAGAGGCGCGGAGAAAACAGAGAGTTACGCAGAGGAAAGGGGGGCAAGCATTCCTCTGCGGGTCTCTCCGTTTCCGCTCTGCGCCTCTGCGTCAAATTCCCACTCCGAAAAGTGCCCGCGCTTTTACAAGCGCGGCTACGGTTGGCGGCGGCGTGGAATGAGTGCCCGCCTCCTGCCGTCGGCGGCTACGGATGAGCGGCTACCGTTTTTTCTCCGGCAGGTTGTCGAAGTATTTCTGGATCGCGCCGTGGTAGCCGGGCGGGACGCGCTCGTTGCGGATGGCTTCGGAGACGCCCTGCTTCACGGCGCGCACGGCTTCGGTGTAGTCGCCGGCCTTGCTGCCGGTGTCGCCGACGCCTTCCTCCTTCCATTCCATGAGCAGCTTGCCTGCGCCGAGCTGCGCCTTGTCCCTTTCCTTTTTGAAATCAGACTTCGTGGCGTCGTCCTCGCCGACGGTGCCACCTTGTCCGATGCCGGGATTCTTGCCCGCCTTGCCCCGGCCGTTCTGGCCGTTGCCCTGCCCGTCACCATCGCCCGCATCGGCGAGGCGTCGCATCGCCTCGTCGTAAAGTTTCTGGTAGTCCTGCTGGCTGCTTGCACCGGCGTCCTGCGCGTCCTTGCCGTCGAGCTTTCCGAGATCGTTGAGCTGCTTTGCGGCGGCGAGATTTTTCAGCGCGTCCTCGAGGTTTTGCGCGTCCTTGAACATTTCGGCGAGCTGCTTGAGTTCGTCTTCGCCGAGCTTGAGCGATTCGTTTGCGGCATCGAGCGCGTCCTTGGAACTGCCGCCCTTCTTCGCCATGCCGAGCTGCTCGGCGGCGCGGGCGAGGGCTTCGTTCAGCGCCTTGTCGCCGAGATGTTCGCGGAGCTGGTTCGCCATCTGGCCGAGTTCCTTCGCGAGCTTTTCGAGCTGCTCGTTTTTCTCGGCACCGGCGGGCTGCTTCGCAACTTGGTCCATCTGCTGGCGCATCTTTTCCATCGCCTGTTTTAGCGCGCCCGCGTCGCCTTTCTTCATCTTGTCGAGCAGATCCTTCATCGCCTGCCGCTGCTGTGTGTCGCCAAATTGCTGCGCGGCCTTGTCGAGCGCGTCCCTCGGGGTCTGTGCCGCGACTTTTTTCCACAGCTCGCTGAAATCCTGCGCCTCCTCGTTCAGTTTTTTCGCGTTCAGCTCCCGCGCCTGCGGATTCATCTCCTTGAGCGTCTTGTCGAGCTTCGCGAGGGCCTGGTCCACCTGCTCGGCAAGCGCGCCGCCTTTTTCCTTCAGCTCAGCCTTGCGGATTGCGGTGAGCTTCTTCGTCTCGGCGAGCCGCGCCTCCTGCTTCGTGATCTCCTTCCGCTTTTCGTCCACCTTGAAAGGATCGAATTTCGGCAGCCACAGCACACCCGCAATGATCGTGGCGAATGCGAGGGCGGCATTCCGCGCACCGGGCATCCAGCGCAGCGGAAAAAGCCTCGCGGCATCGGTCTGCGTGGCCCGCGCTTCGGCTTGTGACAGCACGATGCCGCCGTATTCGCCAGGCGCCTGTGCGATGAGCGAGGCGGTGAGGAAAAGCTCCTTGCTCCCGGCGCGCTCATCGAGAGTCCGCGCGATGTGCGCAGGCGCGGGCTTGCGGATCACGAGGGCGGCGACAGCGATCGCGAGCACGGGAATCGCGCACAGTGTGAGCGGCGTGAACCAGTCATTCGGCAGCACGCCGAGCAGCCGCGCGCACAGCAGCGCGACGAGCGCAAGTGCGGAGAGAATCAGCGCGGTGCTGTGTAGCCGTCGGCCAAATGCGGCGAGCCGCATCCGCACGGAGGCGGTGCGCAGGAGACGATCGGTGGCGCTGGGATTCACGGGAAGCAGGGTAGGGCAGGAGGCGGCGGTGGGCAATGTCGGAGCCTGTGCGGAGATCTGGCATTGTGGCGGGCCTGTTTGTGGCAGGGGCTTCGGTTTCCGGGGCGCAGCCGCTTTCAAAAACAGCGGCGCGAAGAGAACTCCGTAAGTGCAGTGCGACCTCCGCGGGCGCGCTGCTACGGCACGCAGACCCGCAGTTTTCCCGCGACGCGGAAAGTCACTGGCAGAACGCCGGAAAGTTCGCCGTCCACTTCCACCGGCACCTCCTGCTCCGAGCGCACGGTCGCCTCGGCGACCTGAAAATATTCCACGCCGCCCATGCCCGTGTGCCGCCCCATGAGCACACCCGCGAGATACTTTGCGAGATCGAGGTAGCCGGTGTTTCTGAAAATGAGCACGTCGAGCATCCCGTCATCCACTCGCGCCTTCGGGAAGAGCACGAGCTTCGAGCCGTAGTAGCGGCCGTTGCCGATCAGCACGAACGATCCCTCGCTGATCCTCCCGCCCGCCTCGACGGTGATCTTCGGCGGCCTGCGCGCGGCGATCTGCGCGGCGCGGATCAGATAGCTCAGCGGGCCGAGATTTTTTTTCGATTCCCACGTCGTCTCCTTCACCACCTGAGCGTCGAATCCCACGCCGGCGAGCTGGATGAAGTGCGTGCCGTTCGCCGCGAGCAGATCGATCTCGCGCACATTTCCCGCGCGGATGTTTGCCCACGCCTCGTCGAGCCGGTGCGGCAGCCCGTGCTCCTTCGCGAAGACATTCATCGTCCCGAGGGGCAGCACTCCGAGCGCGGAGGCCGTGCCCGCGAGGCCGTTCACCACCTCGTTCACTGTGCCGTCGCCGCCCGCCGCTGCGACGACCCGGAAGCCCTCACGCGCAGCCTCGGCTGCGAGCCGGCGCGCATCGCCGGGCCCGCTCGTCATCCGCAACTCGGCCTCGGGAGCGATCTCGCGCAATGTCTCCGCGAGGTCGCGCGACTTTTCACTGCGCGCGTTGGGATTGAAAATGATGACGTGTTCCGGCATGTCGGGCGCAGCTTCTACGACGTGAGCGGCGCGGCTTGCGAGACACTTTCCGCCCTTCCCTTTGCACGTTGCGCGGCTACTTTTCGCGCGCTGTGAAACGACGCCTCGCAAAATATCTCGCCATCGCCGCCCTCGTGGTGGTGCTCCTCCTCGCGCTGGGCGGATGGTTCGTGAACCGCTGGCTCCAGTCCCCGGAAGGCCACGCGAGAGTGGAGCGCAAGCTATCCGACGCGCTGCACATGCCAGTGAAAATCGAGTCGCCCGCGTTCTCCGCGTGGAGCGGTCTCTCGACAAGAATGGTCACCGTCTCCGGGCCGGATGGCGTCATCTTCGAGGCCGCCGGAATCTCCGCGAGCCACAGCTTCTTCGCGCTGCTCCGCGCAAAAATCGGCCTCAGCGAAGTGCGCATCCGCGAGCCGCACGTCCGCCTGTTTCAGGATGCGGCGGGCAAGTGGGGCATCCAGCGTAACGCCGCAGCGCTGCCTGCGATCGCCGGAGCGCAGCCGATCGTCAGTGCGCCGCTGGTATTTCGTCCCGCGAATTCTCCGGCTATTGCGCCGCTCGCACCGCAACCCGTTGCACCGCAGCCCGCGCTGCCGCCGCCTGCGACTGTCTCCGCCGCGCCGAAGCCGCCCGCCGTTTCGGCCGGGAAAGTGTTCATCGAGAACGGCACCTTCGAGATGTTCGACAAGACGAACGCGCCCTTCGCGACCGTCACCGGGCTGAACGTCACGATGCGCGACGTGACTGAAACTGCGTTCATCGGCAGGATGATCATCGCCCGCGCGGTGATTCACGGCAAAGCCGCGATCGAGAACCTTAGCGGTGATGCCGCGCGCAACGGACAGGTCTTCACCCTCAGCAACTTCACCGCGCTGACCGGCGGCGGCGTCATCACCGGCGAGGCGAATTACACTCTCGGCGCGACCGCCTCCGCGACGCTGAAGCTTGTCGCCGTGAACCTCGACCGCGTCACGCAGGATGGCGGCATGAAAGGGCAGAGAATCTCGGGCATCGTGAGCGGCGATGCGCAGTTCGCCGGCATCGGTCCGGACAAAAGGACGCTCACCGGCAGAGGCACGCTCTCGCTGAAGGGGGGCGACTGCTCGCAGTTCGATCTGCTCCGGCAGATCGGCAACGTCCTGAGTGTCACGATGCTTGCGAAATTCCAAATCGCCGACGCCATCGCAAATTTCCAAATCGCAAACGAACAGGTGACGCTTGCGCCGATGGAAATTTCCACGCCTCCGGTCGGCCTCACGATCAGCGGCCCGGTGGCGTTCGATGGCGCGCTGAACCTTACCGCATTTCTGAGCGCGCCCGCGGACATGGTCGCAGCCCAGCCGATGCTCGCTGGAAATTTCTCACCGCCCGATGCGAACAACCGGCGCAGCGTTCCGTTTCACATCACCGGCGTGGTCGGGAAGCCGCGACAGGATCTCGCCGACGCGCTCACCGGCACGAAGGATCACCGTCAGCAGAACATCATCGGCGGCGCATCCGCGATCGGCGCGATCCTCGGGCGGAACAGCCCGAAGACCATGAAGAAGCTCGCGCCCGCACTCGAGCTTCTGAAGCCCGCCATCGAGCGCGCTATCCCCGGCAAGGAGCCCGTGCCGGAGCAGCGATGAGAGTCGTCGGCGGCATCGCGGGTGGCATCCCGCTTCAGGTTCCGAAGACCGATCTGCGTCCGACGATGGACATGGTGAAAAATGCGATCTTCAACAGCCTCGCCGAATGCGTCCCTGGCGCGCGTGTGCTCGATCTTTTCGCCGGCACCGGCGGGCTCGGCATCGAGGCGCTCAGCCGCGGCGCGGCGTCGTGCGTGTTTGTGGAAAGTGATCGCCGGGCAAACGAGAGCATCCGGCGCAACCTCGACAAGACGAAGCTCCCCGGCGGTCAGATCGTCGCCGCGGATGTGATGAGCTGGGTCGGGCGCTCCGCGCCCGCCGCCGCATTCGATCTGATCCTCATCGATCCGCCGTATTCAAAAAAGGCAGGCGATCGGGACTTCGGGATCGAGATCCTTTCTGCACCCGGTCTGCGTCGCGCACTTGCGCCCGGCGGCATCGTCGTGCTCGAACACATGCCCGAGCGCCCGGTGCCGATCGGCCCGGAGTGGGAATGCACGCGCAACCGGCGCTACGGCGCGACCGTTGTCGCATTCCTCCGCGCGGCGCGCGCACCATCTTCAATACCGTGACCAACACTATCCAGGATCCACACTCCGCCTTTCTCGCCGCCGCCGATCACGCGTTGTGGCAGCCCGCCGACCACGTCCGCCGTGCGGAGATGTCCGACATTTTTCCACGCACCGCGCCGCTGGAAATTGACTTCGGCTGCGGCGACGGATCGTTCCTCCTCGCGATGGCCGCGCGTTTTCCAGAGCGGAATTTCCTCGGCACGGAGCGCATGCTCGGACGCGTGGAAAAGGTCAGCCGAGCCATCGCGCGCAACGGCCTCACGAACGCACGCGTCATTCGCCTCGAGAGCAACTACGTCGCGAAATGGCTGCTCCCGATCGCGTGCGCCGAGATCGTCCACATCGGTTTCCCCGATCCTTGGCCGAAGCGCCATCACCACGGGCGGCGGCTTTTCCAGGACGACTTCATGGTGTCGCTGCACCAGGTGCTCGCGCCCGGCGCGGAGGTGCGGATCAAGACCGATGACCAGCCGTATTTCCAGTGGATCGAAAAAGTGATCGCGCGCGCAAAGGGGTTTGAGCGCATCGAGTGGATCGAAGAGCAGGACTACCCGAAGACCGACTTCGAGCAGCACTTCGTGGATCAGGGCCTGCCGATTTACCGCGCGCGGCTGCGAAAAATCTGACCGCCGAGGAATGGCGTGATCGTCACGCCGTCGCCGCGCAATTCGATCCGCACCGCGCCGCAGTGCTCCTGGTGGAATGCCTCCGCTCCGATCGCGCGCACGCCGCGCTCCCGTTCAGCGAGACGCTCTTCCGAAACTCCAAACGGCGGACGCGAGCGCACGACTGCGCGCGGCGCGACGAGTGCGAGAAAATCCGCCGTGCCCGAGAGATCGCGCGAGTGCCAGCCTGCGACAATCACATCCGCACGCAGATCGGTTTCGTTTTCCATGAGCCAGCGTTCCGTGGAAAATCCAGCGTCCGACATCAGCAGCACGCGCAGCCCTGCGGCCTCGATGCGGCAGACGAGCGCCTTGTCATCCGCCTGCGTGCGCGCGATTTCCGGCGGCGGAAAGAGCACCTTCAGCGTCGCATTTTCACCGAGGGAAAATTCATCGCCACGCTGGAAGTAGCGGCGGCCGATTTTTGCAGCAGCGAGCCGTGCGTGGATGTCGCGGCGCGACGGCGAACGAACGCTGTAGAAGATCGTATCCGCAATCCAGCGCGGGTGGAAATCATCGAGCGCGAGCACGGCACCGCCGACGTGTGCGGTGTCTCCGTGCGTGAGCAAGATTCCATCGAGCCGGTTCACGCCGCGCGAACGGAGATAGGGGAGCAGTGTGCTGTTGTAATCGCGCGCACCGCCGCAGTCCACGAGCCAGTCGCCGCCGCTGGAGCGGACATGAATCGCCGAGCCGTCGCCGACTTCGAGCGACATGAGTTCGCAGGCCGGCGCGCGTTTGAAATCCGGCATCTCGGAATACACGTAGCCGCCGGGCGCCTTTGAAAAAAGGGCGAGGCTTGCGAGCAGCGCCTTCGCGGAGATCAAGTTTGCCTGGTTCACGATCGCCGCGAGCGCCGTCGAGACGATGCCGCAGAGCAGGCTCATGAGCCCGAGCGCGAGGACGACGAATGCGAGCGGCACGGCGACCGCGTTTGCAAAAACCGCGACGGGCGAGATGAGATGAAAGTAGCCCGCCATGAAGACGAATGAGCCGACCCACGCCGAGAGCGTGACACCCGTCGTGCCCGCGATCTGTTTCCAGAGCGAGACGCGCCAGCGCTCGCCGCGCGTCCATATTTCCTGCGGGATGAAATCATCCGGCGCACCGAACGGCTCCATCCAGCGCGCAATCGGTCCCGAGAGTCCCATGATGAATGCGACGAGCGCGAACGAGAGCTGGAATCCCGGTGTGAAAAATTCCTCCGTGTCCCACGCGAGGATCGCGACCGCGGCCGCGGCGAGGCTGTTCATCGCGATGGCCGGCCGCCCGATGAGCTGGCCGAGGAGGATGAAGGACGCCATCACCGTCGCGCGCACGCAGCTCGCGCTCAGTCCCGTGACGAGCGCATACGCGCAGAGCAGGGGAATGATGATCACGACGGCGGCGCGGCGCGGGACGCGCAGAGGCTTCAGCAGATACCACGCGATGCCGGCGAGCATCGCGACGTTCAGCCCGCTCACCGCGAAGAGATGCAGCGTGCCGGTCTTTTGAAAGAGCCCCTTCATCTCCGGCGGCGTCTCTCCGCGCAGGCCGAGCACCATGCTCTCGATGAGCATCGTGAGGTCCGGCTCGCCGCTGAGGCCGAGCTCGAGCTTTTTGCGAATCCACTCACGTGCGGAGATCGCAAACTTCATCGCGCGCGAGCCGTGGCCGTGCGCCGTCACCGTGCAGTCGCCCGCGCTGCGCGCGGATATTTCAAAATGGACGCCGTGCCGCCGCTGCCATTCCGAGATGTCGAACTGCCCGGGATTCATCATCGGCTGAAGTGCGCGCGCGGAGCCTTCGATGCCGATCACGTCGCCGTATTCCGGCGCGGCGCCGGTCCATCTCACGAGGCACATGCCGTCGAACGGAACCGCATCGTCACCGAGCCGGAGCGAAGTGAGCTTCAGCCAGAACGTCGCGCGTTTTTCTCCACGCGAACCGGTGTGGCTCGACGGCTCCGCCCACACGACACCAGTCGCACTCGCCGTGCGCGGCGCGACGCGCAGCATGCCTTCGAGCGCACCGCCCGCAGAGTGATGATGTCGCACTTCATGCAGCGAAAAAAATGCCACCGCGGAAAATACGCAGCACATCCACCAGCGGGGAAAAATCAGCGCCGCGAGCGCGAACGCCGCCGCCGCACCGGAAGCCCACGCAAGCGGAACCGGCCACCATTCCGCGATCAAAATTCCAAAGATTGCGGCAATGCCGATTCCGAGAAATGGCTTCCGTGGGCGGAGGGGGGACATCTGCGTGAGACCGTGTGAAGATGCGAGCACTGCGGGTGTCGCAGGGCAAGGAAGTTTCGTGAGTGGCGTTTAGGGGTACTTCCGAAAACGTTGCTCGACATGGCAATTTTCCCGCCCGCTGCATATGTTCGCGCCATGCAGCCCCTCGAAGACGAGCATTTCGTGAGCTGGGAGCAGTCGCCCGAGCAGATGGACGAACTGTGGGCGAATGGCTGGCGTCACTTCGGCCCGATTTTTTACCGCTACCGGCAGTGCCTCACGAGCGCGGGGATCCGGAACGTGCAGCCATTGCGCTTGGATGTGGAGCGGTTCGAACCAAGTGCGAGCCAGCGGCGCTTGCTGCGGAAAAATGGCGACCTCGAAATCCGTGTGAAGACTGCGGAACTGCTTGAGGATCGGCTCCGGCTTTTCGATCTGCACAAGCAGCGATTTGCCGAAAATGTGCCGAACTCCCTAGCGGATTTCCTCGGCCCCGCACCGCACGCCGGCCCGTGCCAGACGCTGGAACTCGGAGCATTCCTCGGTGACCGCCTGCTCGCCGCGAGCTATCTCGATGTCGGCGCGACGGGCGTGTCGAGCATCTACGCCTTTTTCGATCCGGAGGAATCGCGCCGCTCGCTCGGCACTGCGACGATGATCTGGGAAATCCTGCTCGCACGCAGGACGGGCAGGCGCTGGCATTATCCGGGCTACGCGTATGTCGAGCCGTCGGGCTACGATTATAAAAAGCAGTTCGGCCCGATGGAGTGCTTCGACTGGGATGCGTGGCGGCCGCTGGCGGGAGCGGGAGCGGGTTCTGAGTGATGCGGTGCGGCGAAATGGATGCCAGTGTGGAGTGCTCAGTTTTCAGTGCTCAGTAGGCGCACATTCTGAGTCTGAGGACTGAGGACTGAGGACTGAGGACTGAGGACTGAGGACTGAGGACTGAGGACTGAGGACTGAGGACTGAGGACTGAGCACTTTTTTTCAGACACCGCTCCAAAAGGCAAAATCACCGCCTGCCCGCGCCCTTGACTCGCGGGCCTGCAATCGCTCGCATTGAGCGCCATGAAATTCCTCCGCACACTCGCCCTGTCGTTCGTCACCGCCACCGCCGCATTTGCCGACGACCAGTGGATCACCTACGAGGGCAAGGACGGGCCGGGCAAGGGCAAGCGTGTCGTGCTCATCTCGGGCGACGAGGAATACCGCTCGGAGGAGGCGATGCCGATGCTTGGGAAAATCCTCAGCCAGCGCCACGGGTTCACCTGCACGGTGCTCTTTGCGATCAACAAGGCGAGCGGCGAGATCGATCCGAACACGACCGACAATCTTCCCGGCGCGGAGGCGCTCGACAAGGCCGACCTGGTCATCACCTCGCTGCGATTCCGCCACTGGCCCGATGAGCAGTTCAAGCACTTCGCCGACTACGTGAAGGCGGGCAAGCCGCTCATCGGACTTCGCACGAGCACGCACGCATTTTCAGGACTCAAGGGCGAATATGCGCCGTTCAACGAATTCGGAAAAAAAGTGTATGGCGAGGGTTGGGTGACCCACTGGGGCGGGCACAAGCGTGAGGCGACGCGCGGCGTGATCGAGAGCGGGGCAGGGGATGATGCGCTGCTGCGCGGCGTGAGTGATCTTTTCGGCGACACCGACGTGTATGAGGCCTACCCGTCCGCAGGCTCGAAGATCCTTGTGCGCGGCGTGGTGCTGAAAGGCATGAAGCCCGGCGACGAGCCGGCGGATTACAAGAAGAAGCGCGCCTCCGACAAGCAGGAGCAGGGCGTGAACGATCCCGCGATGCCCGTCGTGTGGACGCGTACGAACGACAACGATTTTGGCAAGGGCAACAAGGTGCTCTGCACGACGCTCGGCTCCGCGACGGATCTGCAAAACGAGGGCCTGCGCCGTCTCATCGTGAACGCTGCGTTTTCATTCACCGGTCTTGAAGTGCCCGCGAAGGCAAACGTCGAATACGTGGATCCGTTCAAGCCGCTGTTCTACGGATTCAACGCCTATCGCAAGGGCCTCAAGGTCTCCGACCTCGCGCTCGGAAAAGCGATGCCTGAGCTGCCGCTGGCGAACGGGAAAAAGTAGGCGGCGGAGAGGCGGCGAATCCGAGCACCAAAGGTGCGAGCCATGCCAGCCTAGGGCAACGCCCTGGGTTATACGCCACCAAACGATCAAAGCCCTGAAGGGGCGGCTCCATTGTGGTGCGCCCCTTCAGGGCTTTGTCTTTTTTTTGCGACGTTTCCCAGGGCGTTGCCCTGGGCTGGCATGTGGCCGGGCCTTTGGCCCTCAGCGGCTCGCCTTTGCAGGGTTTCGGACAGGCTCCAACCCCTCACTCCTCTTCCCGCCGCGCCGTGCGGATCTTCCGCCTCGCGACATCCGCACCGCCGCCTGGCGGCGGGACTTCGCGCCATCCCGACGAGTCGAAGAAGAAACGCCGGCTCGAAATTTTCACGAACACAGACTCGATCGGGTGCATCGCCGCCGCGGGGATTTTCACTTCGCTGAATCCGTCCTTCACCCGCACCGTGCAGCAGCGCGGGAGTGCGCCGGAGGTCTCGTCCTGCATCTCCACCATGCGGCTGCGCGTGGGCAGCACGAGCGACCACCGCACCATGCCGAGCGGGATGCTCTGCGCGGCGATGAAAAGCCTGCGCCGCGGGAACGGCGTGCGGCCCGTGCGGATGAGCAGCCGAAGCGCGCCGCCGGTGAATTCCGCCTCGCGCACCGGATGCTGCTCGGACGCGAAACCCGGCGCTGCGAGCACATCGTATGGCTCTTCGGTCCTCGCGTATGCGGTGAAGCGTCGCCTGCTTAGCGCCATCTGCGTCTCGTGGCAGAGAATGGCGTGGCGCTTGTCGCGCACCTCGGCATCAGTGAGGCGCAGCAGGAGCGAGGGCCACGGCGCGGAATTCCCGCGGCGATGGACGACATACGTGAAGACGCGGCAGGCGTGCAGGCTGCCCGTGAATGCAAAACGCGCGAGCACATGCAGCGCGCTGTGATCGGGATGCGCGTCATTTTCCGATGGCAGCACGACGATGGTCGGTCGCAGCGCGGCGAATTCCGCGCGCATCGTGGCGATCGTCTGCTCGCCGCCGTGCAGTAGCAGCCGGGTCACGCCCTGATCGGGGAGGTTTAGGAAAAGCGCGGAGTCATCGTTCCCGAGCAGGAATCGCAGCGCCGCGCGCGCCTCCTCCCGACGCCTCGCAGCCCATCGCAAGCGTGCTGAAGTGGAGATAAGCAGCCGCCGTTCGATGGCGCGCTGGGGCCAGGGATTGTTATCGCCGCTCGTGCAGAAAATCACGCGCACCTTCGCGCCCGCGTGCCTCGCGCGCTGGAGCAGCCCGCCGGTGCCGATGGATTCATCGTCCGGATGCGGGGCGATGACGAGGATGCGATCCTTTGATGAAATGGAAAGCGCCATGGGCTGCGCGGACGCTAGCGGGTGCGGGTGAGATGGCAATGCGCAAGGTGCGAAACCGGGGAAAGGGGAAAGTGCTCAGTGCTCAGTTCTCAGAAGTCGCACTTTTTGAATTTGAGCAGTGAGAACTGAGAACTGAGCACTGAGAACTTCGCCGCAGCGGCATCAATACCCTCATCGCCCGGTTTTTTTGCGGCGTGCGACGTTTTTCTTCCCATCGGAATTCCGTCCGCTAGCCTCCGCGCCCTTCAACACCACGACGAATGCAGGAATATAAAGTGAAACTGGAAGTCTTCGAGGGGCCGCTCGATCTGCTGCTCTATCTCATCAAGCGCGATGAGGTGGACATCCATGACATTCCGATCGGGCACATCACGAAGCAGTACCTCGACTTCATGGAGCTTTTCAAAATGCTCGATCTCGATGTGGCGGGCGAATTTGTTGTGATGGCGGCGAACCTGATCTACATCAAGAGCCGCTCGCTGCTGCCGGCGCATGTGCAGCCGCCGGACGAGGAGGCCGACGAGGAGGATCCGCGATGGGAACTCGTGCGGCAGCTCCTCGAATACAAGAAATTCAAGGAGGCCGCGGGGCATCTGCACCAGCGCGAAGTGGCGCGCGAGGGCGTGTTCCCGCGCATCGTCGCGGCGGAGGAGGCCGCGGAGCGTCCGCTGGGCGAGGTGTCGGTGTTCGACCTCATCAATGCGTTCAACAAGATCCTCAAGCGCATCGAGAGCAAGCGGGAGGACCTGCGCGAAATCTTCGAGGAGAACTACACGGTCTCCGACAAGATCGATCTCATTTTGAAAATGGCCGTGCCCGGCGTGGCGCTGAAGTTCACCGAGCTGTTCACCGACGCCGCGTCGCGTTCGGAGGTCGTGATCACTTTCCTCGCGCTGCTCGAACTCATCCGGCTGAAGCAACTGCGCTGCGTGCAGTCCGAGGCTTTCGGTGAAATTGAACTGAGCCGCGTCTAACTTGTCCGAACTGCGATGACGCCGACTATCAAACATGCCGTGGAGGCGCTGGTGTTCGCTTCGCCGAAGCCGATCACCGCGGGGGAAATCGTGAAGGCCATCCGCGCCGGCGCGGTGGAGACCGAGATTCTCACTCTGAATCCGCTCACCGAAACGAAGGAGGCCGAAGTGCTCGCCGCGCTCGCGGAACTGAAGGCCGACTACGAGCAGCAGGAGCGGGCATTTCAGCTCACCGAGCAGATCAATGGATGGGCGATGACCACGGTGAAGGACGTGGCGGATTTTGTGCGCCAGCTCTACCCCGAGGCAAAGCCCACGCGGCTCAGCGGCCCCGCGCTGGAGACGCTCGCGATCATCGCGTACCGCCAGCCGGTCACGCGTGCGGACATCGAGGCCGTGCGTGGCGTGGCGGTGGATGGTGTCATGCAGGTGCTGCTCGATCGCAGCTTGGTGACGATCACGGGCCGCGCCGAAGTGCCCGGTCGCCCGCTCCTCTACGCGACGACGGAATATTTTCTCCAGCACTTCGGACTGAAGGACGTGGACGAACTCCCGAATGCCGACGAACTGCGCCGCGTGGTCCTGCCGAAGGCGGAGATTCCCGCGGAGGAAAAATCCGCCGAGGCTGCCGCCGATGCTGCAGCGACGACGGAAGGAATGCACGCCGCTCCGGGTGACGCCGCGCACGAGGCTGCACACGAAGCGCCGGCTGAAACTGAGGATGAGCCGGCACACGTGGAACAGGCCGAACAAGCCGGGCACGCTGGTGAGGAAATCGCGGCGCTCGAATTGCAGGCCGAGACCGCCGAGGTCGAGCCCGGCGATGCGACGCCAGCCTCGGAAATTTGATCGATCATGGACCTTCCTGAGATTCGCAAAAAAATTGACGCAGTGGACGAGCAGATCATCCGCCTGCTGAACGAGCGCGCGGATCTCGTGCACGAGGTTGGCGTCGTGAAAAAGGCGCAGGGGCAGCCGATCTACGCGCCCGAGCGCGAGGAGCAGGTGCTGCGTGCGCTTGCCGCGAAGTCGCGCGAGATGAACAGCCGGCTGCCGGAAAAAAGCATCCGCGCGATTTACCGCGAGATCATGTCTGCGGCGCTCGCGCTGGAAAAGGACATCACGATCGCGTACTTCGGCCCGCCTTCGACGAACACGCACCAGGCCGCGCGCAGCCGCTTCGGCACGAGCGTGAACTATGTGCCGCAGCTCACGATTCCGGATGTCTTCGATGCCGTCGCGCGCGGACGCGCCGACTACGGCGTGGTGCCGATCGAGAACAGCACGGAGGGCGCGGTGAACCACACACTCGATGTCTTCATGGACAGCGAGCTGCGCATCTGCGCGCAAATCCTGATGAAGATCGAAAACCACCTCGCGGCGAAGTGCCCGCGCGGTGAAATCACGAAGCTCTATTCGCATCCGCAGGTCTTCGGCCAGTGCCGCCAGTGGCTCCAGCGCACGATGCCGAATGCCGAACTCATCGAGGCCGGCAGCACGCCGCGCGCTGCGGAACTCGCCGCGCAAAATGCCAATGCCGGCGCGCTCGTCGGCCGCATGGCCGCGGAGGAGCACGGACTCGGCATCATCGAGCTGAGCGTGCAGGATAATCCGAACAACACGACGCGGTTCCTCGTCATCGCGCCGAAGTCCGCGCTGCCGACCGGAGAGGATCGCACGTCGCTCATGTTCTGCGTCCGCGACGAGCCCGGTGCGCTGTTCAGCGCGCTCGAGCCGTTTAACCGGCTGCACATTTCGATGAGCAAAATCGAGAGCCGCCCGAGCAAGCGCAAGGCGTGGGAGTATTTCTTCTTCGTGGATGTGGAGGGACACGCCGATCAGTCGCCGCTGAAGGAGGCCGTCGCCGAACTCAGCAAGCACTGCACGCTGGTGAAGATCCTCGGCACGTATCCGAAGACGGCGGGGTAGGGGCGGGGGAAGTAATCAGTGCTCAGTATTTCATTCTGACGAGAGGTTGTGCGCTGACTGATTGCTGAGCACTGAGCACTGAGCACTCTGCATCGAGAGCAGTTTGTCTTTGCCAAAACGTGTGCCGCTCGGGTGTGCTCACGCGTATGAGCAAATCCATTTTCGATCTCACGGATGAAGTCGCAGTCGTCATCGGCGCGACGGGCGTCCTCGGCGGTGCGCTGGCGGACGGTCTCGCTGCGGCGGGTGCAAAAATCGCGGTGATCGGGCGCAATGCGGATCGCGGTCAGGCGCGTGTGAAGGCGATCCGCGCGGCGGGTGGCACGGCGGAATTTTTTGCAGCCGACGCGATGGACAAGGCGAGCCTGCACGACGCGCACGAGGCGGTGGCGGCGGTGCTCGGCGCACCGGCGATCCTCGTGAACGCCGCGGGAGGCAACGATCCGAGAGTCACGGTGACACCCGAGCGGCCCATCGAGGCGATCACGATCGAGGACTGGCATGCGAACTTCGACATGAACGTGGTCGGCGGCGTGCTGTTGCCGAGCCAGGAGTTCGGCCCCGCGATGTGCCAGCGCGGGCGCGGGTCGATCATCAATATCGCCAGCGCAAGTGCGCGCATCCCGCTGTCGCGTGTGGTCGCCTACTCTGCAAGCAAGGCGGCGGTGCTGAGCCTCACGATGTTCCTCGCGCGCGAGTGGGCGACGAAGGGCGTGCGCGTGAATTCGATCACGCCGGGATTTTTTCCCGCGGAGCAAAACAGGAAGCTGCTTTTCAACGAGGACGGCTCGCCGACGCCGCGCACGCAGGCGATCATGGGCCACACGCCGATGAAGCGCTTCGGCGAAAGCCATGAGCTGATCGGCGCGGCGGTTTTCCTCGCGGCGCACGGTGCGTCGAGCTTCGTCACCGGCGCGGATATCGTCGTGGACGGCGGCTACCTCTCGCAGACGATCTGATACCACCGTGAACAAATGCCGGGACTGAGGGCGGCTCGTTCATTCCACGTCCATGCATGCGCCTCATGGGCCGGGCATTCAGCCAACACAGGATGTAACCGTGCTCCGATTTTCGCAGACTCTCACAACTTCTAAGTGGTTTTTTGGCGCGCGTTGCTGCCCTTGATCAGCCGATCCACGAGGGAGGCGAAAAAGAAGCCGCCGAGCATGATGCCGCCACCGACGAGCGCTATCTGCCGGCCTTGGGGCGAAGGCGTGGGGCTGCACGCCATCACGATCAGGCCGATGAGCAGCACGAACAGGCTCAGGCCGCCGACCATGCGCAGCGTGATCGCCCAACCGGAGCTCCTCGCGCTCTTCGCCTGTTGCGCGAGCGGTGTCACCGGGTCAATGGCCAGCCAGCTCAGGCCGCCGACCACATACACGGCGGCGAAGAGGTAGAAAACGGCGTTCCACGAAGGTGCGGCGGCGTCGGGCACATTCGTGAGGCTCAGGACGATGGGCACCACGAAGCCGGGCACTGCGCCGCCGAGGTTGCCCATCATGTTCATGCTGCCGGAAAGCGAGCCGGTGTGTTTTCCGCCGACCTCCATGCACGCGCCCCACGCGCCGGGCATTGCGAGGTCGTTGCAGAAGCTGGCCATGCCCACCGCCAGCATCGAGAGAATGGGAATCCACGACCCTGCCGTGGCGGCAGAGGCCGACTGCCGCAACCAAATCGAGATCAGGAGCATCACGGCGGCGCCACACAGTCCCGCACAGCCCATGAAGCGGCGCGTGCGGGCCGAGCTGCCGAAGAATTTTTCCAGCGGCGCCGACACGAAGCCGGAAAAAATGGAGCCCAGGCCGCCAAAGAACAATGGCACGCAGGCGAGCAGGGCGCGGTTCATGTCGCTGAGATTCGGGAAGGTCTCCTTGATGAAGGTCGGCATCCACGTGATGTAAAAATACCACGCGAAGGACATGCAGAAGTATTGCAGCCAGAGCATCCACACACTGCGGCTGGAGAAGAGCGCCGCCCACGGGATGGAATGGTCTCCGCCCGTCGCGTCGGAGTGGTCGCCGATGATGGCGAGTTCCGCGGCGTTCACGCGCGGATGGTTCTTCGGCAGGTCGCAAAACCATTTGTAGAAGAACACCGCCCATATGACGCCGAGCAGGCCGAAGCTGAGGAAGACCCATTTGTAATGGAGACCCAGGCCCGCCTTGCCCTCCCCTCCCGACGCCAGCATCCAGCCGACCAGCAACGGGGTGAATGCCCCGCCCCAGCGCGCGCTCAGCCACATGACGCCCTGCGCCTTCACGCGCTCGCAGGCGGGGAACCACAGCGTGAACGCCTTGGTGACGTTCGGGAAGCAGCCCGCCTCGCCCACGCCAAACAGGAAGCGATAGACGATGAGTGACGCGAGGTTGAACGCCCATCCCGTCGCAACGGTGAAGACCGACCACATTGCGACCACGCGCATCAGTACTTTGCGCGGGCCGATCTTGTCGCCGAGCCAGCCGCCGGGGATCTCAAAGAGCGCGTAGGCCAAGCTGAATGCGGTGAATGCCCAGCCCATCTGCTCCTTCGTCAGCCCGAGGTCTTTCTGCATCTGGGGCGCAGCCTGCGAGATGCACACGCGGTCCACGTAGGTGATGATGGCCAGGGTGACGGCGAAATAGATGACAATGAAGCGCGTGCGGGATGGAACCATGAGGAGGGATGATGAGTGGCGGAGTCAGGCCTGCGGTATCAGCGCAGCTCGAAGATGGCTTCGATTTCCACGGCGATGTTGCCGGGGAGCGGGCCCATGCCGACGGCGCTGCGCGCGCCGACGCCGTCGTCGGGGCCCCAGACTTCGGCGAAGAGTTCGGAACAGCCGTTGATGACTTTCGGGTGATCGTAAAAATCCGGCGCGGTGTTCACCATGCCGAGCACTTTGATGACGCGCGCGACGCGATCCAGGCTGCCGAGTTGCGCACAGAGCGTGGCAAGGATCGCGAGGCCGACCTGTCGCGCGGCGGCCTTGCCGGCTTCGAGGTCGAGGTCGCGTCCGACGACTCCGGTGATCACCGTCTTGTCCGCGCGCAGCGGGCCGTGGCCGGAGACGTAGGCGAGGTTGCCGGTGATCACGAGCGGCTTGTACAAGGCGACGGGTTTCGGCGCGGGCGGGAGTTCGAGTCGGAGTTCTGCGAGGCGCTGTTCGGGTGACATGCGCGCGGAGCGTAGGGGAACACGCGCGCGAGTCACTCCGTTTCCGAGACGCGGGCCAAAGGGCCCGCACAAACCGACCCAAGGCGGCGCGAGGATGGGCTGAGACGTGTCTTGAATGCAGCGGGATATTCCACGAATCATCCGGCATGAAGCTGCGCATTTTCCTTCCACTGCTCGCCCTCGTGATTCCGCTGCGTGCGGAGGAGCCGGATTATTTCCCGGCGGTCGCGAAGCTGATCGAGGACCGGTGTCTTGACTGTCACTCAGCGGATGATCCCGATGGCAAGCTGGTGCTGGAGAAACACGCGGACATTTTGAAGGGTGGCGAGAGCGGCGCGGCGTTCGTCGCGGGGAAATCTGCGGAGAGCCTGCTGGTGAAATATCTGCGCGGCGAGGTGGCGAAGGACGGGAAGAAAAGATTCATGCCGCCTGGAAAGCGCGACAAGCTGTCGGCGGACGAGGTGGAGAAATTTGTGAAGTGGATTGATGCGGGCGCAAAGCCGCCGCAGCGCGAGATGAGCCGCAAGATCGTGGAGGTGCCGAAGGTCGCGCCGAAAGTCGCGCCGCGCACGGCGGTGAATGCGCTCGCATTTTCTGCGGAGGCGAAGCTCGTGGCGGTCGGGCGCGGGAGCACGGTGGAACTCGTGGACCCGATCTCGCAGCTTGCGGTGAAGAAGCTCGATGGGCATCGCGGCGCGGTGAACGCGCTCGTGTGGTCGGCGGATGGCTCGCAGCTTTTTGCGGCATCCGGCGAGAATACGATCGAGGGCGAGGTGCGGCAGTGGGATGTCGCGAGCGCGAAAGTGGCGCGCACTTTCACGGGGCATCGCGATGTGATTTACGCGCTCGCGCTTTCGCCGGATGGGAAGACGCTGGCGACGGGGAGCTACGATCAGAAGACCAAGCTGTGGAATGTCGCGGATGCGACGGAGCGGAAGACTTTGCACGGGCACAACGGCGCGGTGTTCGCGCTGGCGTTTCGTCCCGATGGAAAATTGATCGCAAGCGCGAGTGCGGATCGCACGGTGAAGCTGTGGGATGTCGCAAGCGGCGAGCGGCGCGACACGCTGAGCCAGCCGGGGAAGGAGCAGTTTGCAGTCGCGTGGAGTGCGGATGGGAAGCGGCTTGCGGCGGCGGGTGCGGACAATCGCATCCGCGTGTGGAGCGTGTCGCCCGATGCGAAGGAGACGACGAATCCGCTCGTGCTCGCGAGGTTTGCGCACGAGCAGGCGATCCTGCGGCTGGTGTGGAGCGCGGATGGCGCAACGATGCTGAGTTCCGCGCAGGACGGCACGGTGCGCGTGTGGGATGCGGCGGAGGTGAAGGAGCGCGTGCTGCTGGAGAAGCAGCCGGACTGGCCGACGGCCCTGGCGTTTTCCGGCGGTGCGGTCGTGACGGGGCGGGCGGATGGGACGGTGGCGTTTTATGATGCGAAGACGGGGAAGGTGATTGCGGCTCCGAAGAGCGGGAGAAGCGAACGTCCAACGTCGAACGTCCAACGTCGAACGTCCAAAGTTGATCAGCCGAGTTCCGTGCGGAGACGCAGGATTTTTTGTCAGGCGGAGAAGGCGGTGGCGAAGCCGGCAGAGCCGCCGAAGGGGGCGGTGGTGTCGGGCATTTCTCCGCGCGGGATTGAGCGGGGGAAGATGAGCGAGGTGAAACTTGCGGGCGCAAACCTCCCGGAGATCGTCTCGGTGAAATGCGAGGATGCGCGCGTGCGCGTGTTTGCGGCTGGGCCGGAAAAGGATGCGGTGCCGCTGGTGATTTCCACTCCGGCGAATCTGCCGCGCGGCGGCTATGCGATTGTCGCGAGCGGGCCGGACGGGAAGGAGATCGGACGCGCGACGCTGCGCATTGAGGACATCGCGGTGCTCACTTTTCCCGGCGATGCGATGATGACGAAACTGAACACGCTGCCTGCGAATGTGTGGGGCACGCTCGCGAAGGCGGGGGAGAGCGACCGGTATGAATTTGCGGCGAAGGCGGGGGTGACGATGGTGTTCGACTGCCAGGCGAAGTCCCTCGGCTCAAAGGCGGCGGCGGTGCTGAGTCTCACGGATTCCGCGGGGCGCGTCCTTGCGACGAACAGCAGTTTTGACTCGGGCGGCGATCCGTTCATCGCGCACAAATTTGCGGCGGACGGACGCTTTACGGTCGTCGTGAGCGATGCGCTGATGACTGGCAGCGCGGAGCATTTTTACAATCTCACGCTCGGTGCGCTGCCGTTTGTCGCGGCTGTCTTTCCGCTGAGTGTGCCGGCGAATGCGGAGACGAAATTGGAACTGGTCGGCTACAATCTTCCGTCCGATCCGGCGGCGCGGACGGTGAGCGTGAAGTCCGGCGCGAGCGGCATGGTGCCTGTGAAGATTGATGCGCAGAAATTTCGCAGCCGCGCGCAGGCGTCGCTGCCTGTGAGCGAGGTGCCAAATTTTGTGGCATCGGAAGAATGCGGCACGGTGGCGGGCGCGCAGAAGCTTGCGGTTCCGTTTTCGGTGAGCGGGCGTTTTCTTTCGGCGCGCGAGGCGGATCATTTCCGGTTCACGGCGAAGAAGGGGGTGACGTATGCGATCGAGACGGAGGCCGCGCGGCGCGGTTCGCCGGCGGACACGAAGATCGCGGTGCTGTGGCCGGACGGGCGTCCCGTCGAGCGGCTGCTCATGCAGGCGGTGCGCGACAGTGCGATCACGTTCCGTCCGATTGATTCGGCAGCGGCGGAAGCGCGCGTGGAGAACTGGCGCGAGATGGAGCTGAACGAACTGATGTGGATGCAGGGCGAGGTGACGAAAATTTTCCGGATGCCCGAGGGGCCGGACAGCGGGTTTGTGTTTTACACGAATGGCGGCAAGCGCATCGCATACTTCGACACTTCGGCAACGGCGCACGCGCTCGACGAGCCGTGCTACATCGTGGAGCCGCACGCGCCGGGCACGAAGCTCGTGGCAAACGGCCTGCCGGTCTTCACTCTGCACTACGAGAATGACGACGACGGCACACGCGTCGCGGACACGGATTCGCGGCTGCTCTTCACCGCGCCGGAGGATGGCGACTTCATCGTGCGTGTGCGCGAGAGCCGGGGGGCGGCGGGCGAGCGCTTCGCATACCGGCTCATCGCGCGTGAGGCGCGGCCGGATTTTTCCGTGAAGCTGGCGGAGCCCGCTGGCGTGGTGAATGTGGGGAGCGGCGCGGATTTCACGCTCACGGCGGATCGCAAGGATGGCTTCGACGGGGACATCGTGTGCGAGATCGCGGGCGTGCCCGAGGGCTGGCGCGTGACGAGCCCGATCGTAATCCAGGCCGGGCACCTCGTGGCGAAGGGCAGCATCTCCGCGCTGCCGAATGCGGCGAAGTGGAGCGCCGCAAAAATTTCCGCGAATGCGGAAGTCGGTGGAAAAAAGATCACGCACGCCGCGGGAGAAATCGCGGGCGTGAAGCTGGAGGGCGAAGCACCGATGATCGTGTCGCTGCAGCCTGCGGGTGCGAGCAACGATGCGCCGCCATTTTCGCGCAGCGATGCGGAGAAGCCCGCGGAGATCACGATCGCTCCGGGTGAGGCAGTGAGCGCGTGGGTCGTGCTGAAGCGCGGGAGCGCGAAGGGTGCGCTGCAATTTGATGTCGAGAATCTCCCGCACGGCGTCGTCGTGGACAATCTCGGACTGAACGGCATCACGCTGCTGGAAGGACAGGACGCGGGGGAGATTTTCATCAAGGCCGCGCCGTGGGTGCCGGAGACGGACCGGCTCGTGTTTGCGGTGTCGCGCGAATCCGGGAAGCAGGCGTCGCTGCCGGTGCTCGTGCATGTGCGGCGCAAGGGGCTTGCGGAGTCGGCGAATGCGAGGGAGTGAGGCGCAAGTTGAGAGTTGAGGGGATGCGCGCACGCGGCTATTCCACCGGTCGGCGGCGCACATTCTCAGCGTCCTGGCCGTTACTGCTGAACGGTTTCTTTCGCTCCATCCTCGGGGACTGCGGCGATGGGATCTCCGAATTGCTCCTTGAGGACTTTTTCCATGCACGGCGGGCAGATGCCGTGGGAAAAATCCGTGCCGGTGTGCTTGTGGATGTATTGCTCGATCTCCTGCCAGTAGTCCGAGTCGTCGCGGCAGGGCAATCGCATCAAAAGAAGCGGCGGAATTATGGCGATTATAAAATGTACTTTTAGAAAGAAGGCTGGGAGAAGCTTGGGATGCCCGAAACCAACAGCCTCAGCCAACACTTCCTCCAACTCGA
>BJFP01000020.1 GCA_014189875.1 Verrucomicrobiota bacterium
ATCGATCGAATACCAGGTGTTCACCGAATCGAGGATCACGCCCTCCTGAGTAGGATTGCTGCGGGCACGGTTCATCAGTTCCAGCGCCTGCTGCTCCAGAGGAGTAGGGTCGCCGTGCGAATACTGCGCCTGTCCGGCGAGTGCAGAAGTCACGGCCAACAGGCCGCTCGCAACGAAGGAGGCACACCGTAGAAATGCGGTGAGTGTCATGGGCTTTTGGGTCGCTAGGGAAATTGCAGGCATATGTCGAGAAGGAATGCGGAGACTCTCGTCACCACGGTGAATTATGGTTTTTATAAGCATCCCGCGTTCCACCTCCGCAATGAATGCGATCCTGCCCGTGCCGACACCCCGTGATGGCACTGGAGGCAAGGACTTGCACCGGCCTGAGCACCCGGTGAATCGAGGACACAAGGGGTGTTCATGGGAACATTCTTCGGGCCAGAGACATGGAAGAGGCGCTTCGCGGGCGGGTACTGTTCCTGGTCAGCACCAGGGCTGACTTGCAACTGGCAATCTGTCCGGCGCTGCGCCTTTGGCTCCGGCGAGAAAACAACCCGGCATTGAGGCGACCATGCCGTCGCGCCGCGAACTCAATTTCTTGAGCGCATGTTTCGCGTCCTCGGTGTCCAGCAAACCGAGACAGCCGGACGTTTCCCGCTTGCGGCGCGCCAGATTTCTTCCGCAACGTCCATTCCCGCTGATGCACCCACACGCCACCGAGACTCCACTGCCGCCGTCACCCGGCGCGAAGCCGTTTTATTTGAAGGACCTCGATTTCGGCGTGCTCGCGCAGTGCATTCATTGCGGGCTGTGCCTGCCGACGTGCCCGACTTACGACGCGACGAAGCTCGAAAAGCACAGCCCGCGCGGGCGCATCCAGCTCATGCGCAATGTCGCCGAGGGGCGGCTCGATCTCACCGAGGCGTTTGGCGACGAGATGTATTTCTGCCTCGGCTGCCTCGCTTGCGAGACGGCGTGCCCGGCGGGCGTGGACTACACGCGGATGTTTGAGGAGGCGCGCGCGGACATCGAACGCGCGGGAATCCTGAACACGGAAAAGCGGAACTGGATCCGCAGCGTGATGCTGCGCGGAGTCTTCACGCGCCCGTGGCTGCTGCGCGCCATCGGCCGCGCGCTGCGCATCTACCAGGCGAGCGGGATGGAGTGGCTCGTGAAGAAACTCGGCCTGCTGCGGCTGCTGCCGAAGACTCTCCGCGAACTCGAACCGCTCACGCCGCGCGTGGAGCGTGATTTTTCCGATGCGCTCATTGCCGAGGTAGAGACTCCGAAAGCCGCGGCCCGCAAACGCGTGGGGATGCTCACCGGCTGCGTGCAGGATCTCACGTATTCGAGCGTGAACCGTGACACCGTGGACGTGCTGCTCGCGAATGGCTGCGAGGTCGTGACGCCGCGCATGCAGCACTGCTGCGGATCGCTGCACGGGCACAACGGCGAGGTGGACGCCGCGCGCGACATGGCGCGGCGGAACATTGACGCGATGGAACGCAGCGCGGGATCGCTCGATGATCTCGATGCGATCATCACGAACGCCGGCGGCTGCGGCTCGCACCTGAAGCACTACGATCACCTCCTGCACGACGACCGAAACTACGCCGCGCGTGCGCGCAAGTGGACGGCGAAGGTGAAGGACGTGCATGAATTTCTCTCCGTCATCGGCCCGGTGAAGCCGACCGGCGCGGGCGCCGAGCAGACCGTGACGTATCACGAGAGCTGCCATCTTTGCCACGGGCAGAAAATCACGAAGCAGCCGCGCGAATTGCTGAAGCTGATCCCCGGCCTGAAGCTCGTCGAACTGCCCGAGTCCTCGTGGTGCTGCGGCAGCGCGGGCGTTTACAACATCACGCAGCCCGAGATGTCCGCGAAGCTGCTCGACCGCAAGATGGCGAACATCGCGAAGACCGGCGCGAAGTGCGTCGCAAACGGCAATCCCGGCTGCAGCGTGCAGCTCGAAGCCGGCATGCGCGCCGCGGGCAGCGATGTGGAAATCGCACACCCGATCACGCTCCTCGCGCGGGCGTACCGGGAGGAAAAGTAGCAACACGTAGCCGCGCCGCGTAAGAGCGCGGGCATTCGTTTCGCCGGACGGGTGGATCAGCCCGCGCTTTTACAAGCGCGGCCACAGGGATACGCGACAAGGGATCCGCGAATGCTCGCGCGTTTCCTGATGTGCCGCGTAGTCTCCGCGCGATGCCAGCACACGACGTTGACCTTTTCGGAAACCCAGAGCCCGCGCCAAAAGGGCCGCGAGTCTTTTCCGTAAGCGAAGTCACGAAGGCCGTGCGCGGTGTGATCGAGAGCGCGTTCGATGAAGTGTGGATCGAAGGCGAGGTGTCGAACTTCCGGCAGCAGGCGAGCGGGCACCAATATTTCACGCTCAAGGACGCGGCGGCGCAGATCTCGTGCGTGCTCTTCGCGCGTGGTGGCGCGTGGCGGAAGACGGTCCCGCTTCAGGACGGCATGCTCGTGCAGGCGCGGGGAAAGATCACCGTTTACGAGGCGCGCGGGCAGTATCAGCTCAATGTGAGTCTCGTGCAGGCGGCGGGTGAGGGGCTGTTGCAGGCAAAATTTGAGGCGCTGAAACGCAAGCTCGCCGCCGAGGGATTGTTCGATGCGGAGCGGAAGCGCGAACTGTCGCAGTTCCCGCGCGCCGTGGGCATTGTGACCTCACCGACGGGTGCCGCGCTGCGCGACATGCTGAACGTGCTCACACGCCGCGCGCCGTGGCTGCGTATAATCGTGAGCCCTGCGCGCGTGCAGGGCGAAGGCGCGGCGGCGGAAATTGCGAGAGCGCTCGATGACCTGAACCAGCTCGCCGCACGCGGCATCGCGCCGGTGGATGTCATCGTGCTCGCACGCGGCGGCGGGAGCATCGAGGACCTGTGGGAATTCAACGACGAATCCCTCGCACGCGCCATCGCCGAATCCGCGCTGCCAGTCGTGTCGGCTGTCGGCCATGAGATTGATTTCACCATCGCCGATTTCGTCGCCGACCTGCGCGCGCCGACTCCGAGCGCGGCGGCGGAACTCATCGTGCCCGACACCGCCGAATTGCTCCGCATGCTCGACGAGCGCGCCGCATTCTTGCAGCGCCGGGTGTCGGCTGCGATCGAGCATTCTCGCGTGCATCTCGCGGGCCTGCTGCGCAGCGCGCTCTTCCGCGAACCGGCGCGGCGCATCGAGGAGGCTACGCAGCGCGTGGATCTTGCGGATCAGGCGCTGAGCCGCTCGCTCGCATCGCAGCTCGACGCGCTGCGGCAGAGGCTCGACGCGCTCGGCTCGCGCGTGAAGCAGCATCGGCCCGATCAAGTCCTCGCGCTGCACCGGCAAAAAATCTCGGGTATCGCCGCCGTGCTGTCCGACCGCTTTCAGCAGCGCCTCCGACGTGAAAAGGATCGCGTCACGCGGATCGCCGACATGCTGCGCCTGCTCTCGCCCGAGCAGACGATCGCGCGCGGCTACACGATCACGACGGGTGCGGATGGCCAAGTGATCCGCTCCGCCGCCGATGTCGCGTCCGGCAGCGAACTGCACACGCGCCTCAGCGACGGAGCAGTGATCTCGGTGGTCGGCACCGTCACCCCGGATCCAAGCCGTGCGAAGCGGGAGAAACGTCCGCGCAGCGACTGATACCAACTTTCAAAATTTGGATGGGAGCAGATGGGTGACTACGAAGAACGCAAAGGACGCGAAGATTTGCAGCAGACACACCTCGTGCTCCTTCGCGCTCTTCGCGTCCTCCGTGGTCACTTTGTTCTTGAGAGAGACGATATGATGCCACTTCTCCCGGTGAACCGGACGAACTGGAAAGCAGTCCGCAGCCTTGGCGGGTAACAACATGCGGGCGCGATGCCGGCTAAAGCCGATGACTACTTTCCCCGCCCCTCCGCACCGGCCATTCGCTCTTGTCGCACGCGGCGGCGATTGGTAGCAGGACGCCTCACTTTTCCCTAAACTCCATCCACCCATGAGCTCCCACATCGAGTCCACCCTCGTCGAGAACCGCGTCTTCAAACCTGCCAAGGCCTTTGCGAGCAAGGCGCGCATCAAGTCCATGGCGCAGTACAAGAAGATGTGGAATGAGAGCATCAAGAACCCCGAGAAATTTTTCGCGCGCGAAGCGAAGGAACTCACCTGGCAGAAGCCGTGGAAGAAGGTGCTCGATTGGAAAGTGCCGTATGCAAAGTGGTTCGTCGGCGGGCAGCTCAATGTCTCGGAGAACTGCCTGGACCGTCACCTCGACGGGCCGCGCCGCACGAAGGCGGCAATCATGTGGGAGGGCGAGCCGGGCGAGAAGCGCGTGCTCACTTACCAGCAGCTCCATCGCGAGGTGTGCCGCTTTGCAAATGTGCTGAAGCGCAACGGCGTGAAGAGGGGACATCGCATCATCATCTACATGCCGATGGTGCCCGAGGCCGCGATCGCGATGCTGGCCTGCACGCGCATCGGCGCGATTCACTCGGTGGTGTTTGGCGGGTTCAGCGCGGAGAGCATCAAGGATCGCGCGCTCGACTCCGGCGCGACGCTTATCATCACCGCCGATGGAAGCTACCGTCGCGGCACGATCGTTCCTTTGAAGAAGAACGTGGACGACGCGCTCAAGAGCGGCGAGACGGCCGTGAAGCGCGTGATCGTGTTCCGCCGCACGGCTGCCGAAATCCACATCGAGGAAGGCCGCGACGTGTGGTGGCACCGCGAACTCGAATACGTGGACGCGAAATGCCCCGCGGCCGCGCTGGATTCCGAGACGCCGCTTTTCATCCTCTATACGAGCGGCTCGACGGGAAAGCCGAAGGGCATCCTGCACACGACCGGCGGCTACCTGCTGCACGCGCACATGACGTGCAAGTACGTCTTCGATCTGCGCGACGAGGACGTGTACTGGTGCACCGCCGATGTCGGCTGGGTGACCGGCCACAGCTACATGGTCTATGGCCCGCTCGCGATGGGCGCGACGACGCTCATGTACGAAGGCGCGCCGAACTGGCCGGAGAACGACCGCTTCTGGCGTATCATCGAGGACTACGGCGTCACCGTTTTCTACACGGCACCCACGGCGATTCGCGCATTCATGAAATGGGGCGACCAGTGGGTGACGAAGCATAATCTGAGTTCGCTGCGCCTGCTCGGCACGGTCGGCGAGGTCATCAATCCCGAAGCGTGGATGTGGTATCACCGCACCATCGGCGGCGGTCGCTGCCCCATCGTGGACACTTGGTGGCAGACCGAAACCGGCGGCATGATGATCACGCCCATCCCCGGCGCGACACCCACGAAGCCCGGCACGGCGACGCTGCCATTCTTCGGCGTGGATGCCGCAATCGTGGACGACAAAGGCAAGGAACTCGGGGCGAATCAGGGCGGCAAGCTCGTCATCCGCAAGCCGTGGCCCGGCATGTTGCGCGGCATCTGGGGCGACAAGGCGCGTTACAAGCAGACGTATTGGAGCGAGTTCAAAGGCATGTATTTCGCAGGCGACGGTGCGCGGCGCGACAAGGATGGCTACTTCTGGATCGTCGGCCGCATTGACGACGTGCTGAACGTCGCAGGCCACCGCCTCGGCACCTCCGAAGTCGAGAGCGCGCTCGTCTCGCATCCGTCGGTCGCCGAGGCCGCAGTCGTCGGCAAGCCCGATGAGCTGAAAGGTCAGGCCGTCGTGTGCTTCGTCACCGTGAAGAGCGGCATCACCACGAGCAAGGATCTCGCCGCTGTGCTGAAGAAACACGTCCGCACCGTCATCGGCCCCGTGGC
The DNA here is from genome assembly GCA_014189875.1 of Verrucomicrobiota bacterium. Lineage (GTDB taxonomy): Bacteria > Verrucomicrobiota > Verrucomicrobiia > Chthoniobacterales > Chthoniobacteraceae > SXWH01. The sequence goes on from BJFP01000020.1 coordinate 5,773, forward strand.
CACGCCCGACGAAATCCGATTCACCGACGCGCTGCCGAAGACGCGTTCCGGAAAAATCATGCGCCGCCTGCTCAAGCAGGTCGCCGCCGGCGAACTCGTCACCGGCGACACCACGACCCTCGACGACCTCAGCGTGCTCGCGAAGCTGGCGACGGCGGAGGACTGACTGAAGCGGTTCAGCCTCTCAAACGCCGCCTGTCGGGAGCATTCATCCGAAGCAACGCGGCTGTTCCGCGGCCGACTGGCGTCCGTCCTTCGATCCACGCATCCCGGTGTTCGAAGTGCTCTGTCCATCTCATCGTGCGCGGATGGAACAGCTCGACGAGCGCACCGGTCTGCGCATCTACGGTCGTGAGGTTGGTGCCTTTGTGCAAATTGCAGTGGTGACAGGCGAGCGCCAGATTTTCCGCATCATCACTGCCGCCATGCTGACGCGCCACGATGTGCTCGATGTGAAATTTGAAGAACGTCTCCGCGCCCTGCGGAAGCCCGCAGTACTCGCAACAATCGCCCGCCCTTTGCCGGACGAGTACCCTTGTCGCCGCATCCATCACGCCGCGCGTCCGAGCTGACGCCGTGCGTGCGCCTGCAGGATGGCAACGAAGTTTCCGAGCCGGACGAGCGATTCGTATTCCTCTCGCTCGTCGTTGGTGAGCTGTCCCTCGGTGCAACGTCCGGCCAGCGTCTCAATACGTTCCTGAAGTTGCTCAGGCGCGCGAAGTCGCAGCAATGCCTCGGCGCTCGTCGCGTCCAAGCAGCCACCGACGGCTGAGAGCACGTTTTCCACGGTCTGGATCGTTGCGTTCGCTGACATGGATGGACGCTAGTCAGCTATCAACTCGATCTCAAGTGCGACATCGCACCCGTGGAATACCCCGCGGGTACAGTCATCCTCACCGCTTCCGCAGCAGGCATCGCGAAGGCGCGCCGTCACCCTTTGCGAATTTGATCGGCAGGCAGAGCAGGTCGTAGTTGCCCGGCTTGATCTTCGAGAGGTCGAGGCCCTCGATGATCCACACTTCCGCGCCGAGCAGGATGTGGTGCGTCTCGATGCCGTCCTTGTAGAAGCCGCCGACGCTGAGGTAGTCCACGCCCACGGTCTGCACTCCGGCTTCGGCGATGACCGCGGCGCCTTCCTTGGAGATGTAGATGAAGTCCTTGTCGAACTCGGGCTGGCTCCAGCTCTTCGCGGAGTTGCGCGTCTTGAAGAGGACGCGCTCGCCCTTGCGGAGCTTGAGCTTCTTCAGTTCGCGCGGCGCGATGGCCGTCTTGTCCTTGATTTCCACGACACGCGCCGGGCCGATGACGGCATCGAACGGCAGATCATCCATGGTCTTTGCGCCGTGAAGAAAATGCAGCGGCGCATCCATGTGCGTGCCCGTGTGCGAGCTCATGAAAAACGCGGACACATTGCACACGTCGCCCTTGGCGGTGCTCACGTGCGTGGTCACGTAGGGCGGCGGGTCGCCGGGCCAGTGGTGCATCTTGTTGTGCAGCGGGACGGAGACGTCGATCCAGGGATTTTTGGGCATGGTGTGCGGAAGTTGGTGTGCTTTTTTGATTCTTGGTTGAAGTGCTCAGTCCTCAGTCCTCAGAAAAATGGCCGCCTCGGAAATTCTGAGCACTGAGCACTCGATCCGGAGGCTAAAACTGGATCACATTCTTGATCCCCTCCGCCTTGCCGGTGAGCAGCTCGCGGTGCGATTCGATCGTGTGCCTTCCCGTGATCAGCGACGAGATCGCCTTCGGCCAGCGTTTCTTGAATTCGCCGAGATCGTGGATCGCGTCGAGGAATGCCTGCGGGCTTGCGTTCACCGTGCCGATGAGCGCGTGGTTTTTCAGTGTGATGTTGCGGATGATCGTGTCGGCGAAGACGGGAATCTGCGGCTTCTCCGCGGGGATGCCGGTGAAGATGAACACGCCGTTGATGCCCAGCACGCGCGCCAGCTCGAACGACACGTCGCCCTCGCCCACGGCCTCATACACGAGGTCAATGTTGCCGATTTTTTTCGCGAGTTCGTCCACGGTGACCTCCTTCGATGAGATGTATTCCACGCCGATTTGCTCCGCAATGTCCGCCTTGAAATTCGGCTTCGGCGAGCGCGAGTAGATGAAAACCTTGAAGCCCTCGATGAGCAGCTTCATAGCGCCGAGCAGGCCGATCGGGCCCGCGCCGAGCACGACTGCATTGCGTCCGAAGCCGCGCCCTTTTCCATCGAGATTGTCGTGCTCCCAGCCGGGCACGCGCTTCTGCACGATCCACGCCTGCGCGAGGCCCTTCTCCGCGATTGTGAGCGGCTCGGCCATCACGGCGAGGTCGCGCAGATCCTTCGGCACTGGCGTGAGGTAGGTTTCCTCCTCGACCCACTGCTCGGTCATGTAGCCGTGGAGCTGGTTGATGCCGCGCTCCTTGAACGTCCAAGTGAAACAAAAATCCTGCCGGCCCTCGCGGCACGGCTTGCAGTTTGGATCCGTGCAAGGCCGGCGCACGCTGGGCACGACGAGATCGCCCACTTTGAATTTCGTCACGCCCGGCCCGACCTCGGCGACTTCGCCAAGGCACTCGTGGCCGAGCACGAGGTAGTCGCAGCCCGTCGGCCCGTGCCCGTATGCGAAAGTGCAAATCTCGCGGTCCGTCCCGCAGATGCCGACCTCGATCGTGCGGACGCGGACCTCATTCGGCGCGGTGATTTTCGGCTCGGGGTGCGAGACGACGCACAGCTCCTTTTTCGAAGGAACGACGCCGACGCCTTTCATGGTGATCGTGCTCATGGTGGTGGTGGTTGGGAAAAAAATTCGGGTTGGAAAAAGTCACGCGCAGCGCGGAGTCACGCCGGCGAGTGCGGGTGCGGAACATACCGCTCGCGCCCCGCGTGAGAACCAATTTTTTCTCCAGGCTTGCATCGGAAAAAACGGATCACGGAAAGGCGCAAAGATTCCCAAGCGTCTGTCCCGTGCCGCGCTTGTGAAACCGCAGCTACGGGCTTTGCAATTGACTCTCCCCTCCGCGACACTTTCCCTCCCGCGCCGCTGCTCCGAATGAACTGGGCGCGCTGAACAACCCCATCCCGCGTGAAAATCGAACCCTTTGGAAAAACTGCCGCCGGTGAGCCGGTGGACGCATTCATCCTCACGAACCGCCACCACAACCTCCGCGCGAAGCTGACGAACTGGGGCGCGTGCCTCGTGGAGATGCACACGCCGGACCGCGGCGGCGCGCTCGCGGACATCACGCTCGGCTTCGACGCGCTCGACGGCTACCTCGTTCCGCACCCGCATTTCGGCGTGACCACCGGACGCTTCGCGAACCGCATCGCACTGGGAAAATTCACGGTCGACGGAGTCACGCACCAGCTCGCGACGAACAACGGCGTGAACCATCTCCACGGCGGCCCGACGGGACTCCATGCGCGTGTGTGGAAGGCCGAGCCGCTCGCGCACGGAAATGGCGTGCGCTTTTCCTACGTGAGCGCCGACGGCGAGGAGGGATACCCCGGCAAGCTCACCGTCGCAGTGACCTACACGCTCACGGACGACGATGAGCTGCGCCTCGACTACGAGGCCACGACGGACAAGCCGACGGTGCTGAACCTCACGAACCACGCATACTGGAACCTCGCGGGCGCTTGCGAAGGCGACGTGCTCGGTCATGAAATCACGCTGCACGCCAGCCGCTACATCCCCGTGGATGTGTCGGGAATCCCGACCGGCGGGATCGCCGCGGTCGCAGGCGGCCCGATGGATTTCAAGAAGTCGAAGACGCTAGCGCGGGACTTCGCGCAGATGACCGGCACGCCCGGCGGCTACGATCACTGCTACGTGATCGATCGCGTGAAAAATTCGGATGCTGGCGCGCTCACGCTTGCGGCGGAGGCACACGAGCCGCGCAGCGGTCGCGTGATGAAGATCTCGACGACCGAGCCCGGCATTCAGCTCTACACGGGAAATTTCCTCGATGGCACGGTGATCGGAAAGGGCGGCAAGGCGTGCAAAAAGAACTACGGCTTCTGCCTCGAAACACAGCACTACCCTGATTCGCCGAACCGTCTGAATTTTCCCAGCACCGTGCTGCGCCCCGGCCAGACATTCCGCAGCACGACGGTGCATCACTTTTCCGCGCGGTAGAGTGTCTTCAGTTGAAATGCAGCCGTTTTCCTGACTCGGAGTTTCGCGGCGCGAAGCGTCGGTGGAACGCGACCTCCCGGGCGCGTTTCCCGGATGGACTGCTTGCGCCCCGCCGGAGAAGCGTGCCCGGAGTTCACGCTCCACCGGCGCTCCGCGCCCGAGCCGAAGGAGGCGATGAATCGCCGCACTCCAAAGCTCTCGGACGCCGCGCCGAAGCAGCCATGATATTTCTTGAATGGATCTAGCGCAGTGAGCGCTACACCAGCACGCGCTCGGGCGCGGTGATCTCGCGGCGCTGTGTGAGCATCGCGATGAGGAGGTCCCAGTTTTCCTGCCCGGCGATGATCTCGATCTCCACGCGGAGAAAATAGATCGGCACTTCGGGCTTCTCAGCACCGTTGATGCGCGCGGGAAAACGGACGCCATCCTTTTCCGTCGTAACGATGAAGTCCGTATCGCGCCGCGCGCAGCGTGCGATGAAATCCACCAGCTCCTGCCCACGGAAGCGGTGATGATCCGCGAACCGCGTCGTGATTTCGAGGTTCGCGCCGAGCTCGCGCAGCGTGCGCTCGAAGCTCTCGGGACGCGCGATGCCGCTGAGCACGCCGAGGTATTTGTCGCGCAGGTCGGAGAGCGGACGCCGGTCGGCGGGGTCGTAGATATTTTGCAGATACACCGGCTTGTGGACGCACTCGACGATGTCCGCCGTGCGGTTGTATTGGCGGATGCGCTTGATGAGCGCGCTGCTCTCGCCCGGCACGGCTTTCGTGATGAGGATGAAATTGGCGCGGCGAAGATTTCCGGGCGGCTCGCGCAGGGTGCCGCGCGGGAGGAGGAATTCGTTTCCAAACGGTGCCTGCCGATCGATCAGGCAGATGTCCACGCGGTGCTCGATGTCGAGATACTGCATGCCGTCGTCGAGGATGAGCACGTCGGCCTTGAAATCCGCGACCGCGATGCTGCCGGCGCGCGCGCGGTTTTTGTGAACGAGCACGGGCACATCGCCGAGGCTGCGTGCGAGCATGTACGGCTCGTCGCCGGCCCACGCGGAATCGAGCAGCAGCTTTTTCCCGTCATGCACGACGCGCGGCTTGAACTTGCCGAAATATTTCCGGCGAAGCCGGCGCAGCAAGGGCAGCTTCCGGCTCTTGTAGCCGCGACTGAGGATCGCCACGTTGCGCCCGCCGTCTTTCAGCTCGCGCGCGAGGCGCTCGACCACGGGCGTCTTGCCCGTGCCGCCGACGGTGAGATTGCCCACGCTGACGACCATCACGCCGAGCTGCCGCGCCTTGCGAATGCGGACGCGGTAGAGCCAGATGCGCGTCTGTGCGATGCCGCGAAAAAGCCACGACAGCGCGTAGAGCAGCCATCGCAGGAGCAGCGCACGCTTTCCGAACCGGCGCTCCAGGATGACGTCGGTCGCGAACTGCTCGAAGCGATCCAGCGAATCACGGAATGACATCGGCGGGAACTGCGGGTCGCGTGCCTTCGTTGTCCGCGGTCGTCATCACGATGCGTGTGCCGGGCGGCGCGGTGTCGAGCATCGCGGTCGCGATGGCGTCCTCCTCGCCGAGCGTGACGCAGCAGATCGTGGAGCCGCTGCCGCTGAGGAAACCGCCGAGCGCGCCCGCCTTTTCGCCCGCGACGATGGCCTTGGAAAGAAACGGCAGCAGCGCCCTCTCGCGATACGGCTGGTGCAGCCCGTCGGCGAAGCTGCCGCGCAGCAAGTCGTAGCGGCGCTGGAAAAATGCGGCGGTGATGCGGCAGGCATTCGTCGCGCTCAGGATGCCGGCGCGGCGCTCGATGGTCTCGGGGAGAACCTCTCTCGCCTCGGGCGTGGAGACCTCGAAATCAGGAATGAGCAGGATGAATTTCAGCGCATCATCCACCTCGCAGCGCAGCGTCTCCGCGCCCGCCCGCGCGACGGTGAAGCCGCCGAATGCCGCGGGCGCGGCGTTGTCCGGGTGGCCTTCGAGTTCCGCGCACAGTTCGTAAAGTTTGTCCCGCCCGAGCTTGGTCTCGCCGATCGCATCGAGCCCGTGCAGCACGCCGAGCCGCACCGTCACGCTGCTGCCGAGACCGCGCGACTGCGGCACCTCGCCCTCGATGTGCCACGCAAATCCAAACGGCTCGATCCCGGCGGTCTGGAAAAAAAGCGCCGCGGCATCCGCGACGATCTTCGGATGCTTGATGCCCTCCGCGGGCTGCACGGTTACGAGGTTCGCGATGCCCAGCGCGACACCGAGGCAGTCGTAGCCGGGGCCGAGATTGGCGGTCGTAGCGGGCACGCGGGTGGTCACACTTTTCATCGCGCGCATGAAACCGCCGCAAGTGCGTGTCGGTCAAACGTCGAATGCCGCGCTCGACCATTCGCAGTTCGCGCATCAGGATTTTAAAAGCTCATCCCGCGATGCCGAAGCCCAACGAATTCGTGAGCCACCTGCTCGACCTGCTGCGTCCGCTCGGCGACGTCCGCGCGCGTGCGATGTTCGGCGGCTGGGGATTCTACCACGCGGAGAAAATGTTCGCGCTCGTCGCGTTCGAGACTTTCTTCGTGAAGGCCGACGAGGCGAGCCGCACGGAATTCGAGAGCCTCGGCCTGGAGCCTTTCACCTACGAGGCCAGCGGAGGCAAACGTGCCGTGATGGCGTACTTCACCGTTCCGTCCGACGCACTTGAAAGCTCGCCCATGCTCTGCGACTGGGCGCGGAAAGGCATCGAGGCCGCAGCGCGGGCCGCCGATGGAAAACGCAAGGCAAAGCCCGCTACAAGAAAGCCGCGCCACTCCCGCATTTGACCCGGCACAGCTCGGTGGCTAAGTGTCCGCCGATGCACGCAACTTCCCTTCGCGCCACTGTCGCCGATGTCGTCGAAAAGACACCCGTCTTCGACATCCACACGCATCTCTACGACCCGGCGTTTGGCGATCTGCTGCTGTGGGGAATTGATGAGCTGCTCATCTACCACTACCTCGTCAGCGAGTCGTTCCGGTGGATGGACATGCCGTATGAAAAATTCTGGGCCGCGCCGAAGCAGCAGCAGACTGAGTGGATCTGGAACGAGCTTTTCCTCAATCACTCACCGGTGAGCGAAGCCTGTCGCGGCGTGCTCACTGTGCTGAACAAGCTCGGCCTCGACGTGAACAAGCGCGACCTGCCTTCGCTGCGGAAGTGGTTCGCCGGCTGGAAACCCGAGGACTACGTGACGCGCTGCTGCGAACTTGCGAATGTGCGCAAGATCGCGATGACGAATACGCCATTCGACGACGCCGAGCGCCCGACCTGGGAGCGCGGCTTCTCGCGCGACCCGCGTTTTGTCGCGGCGCTCCGTTTTGACCCGCTGCTCGTGGACTGGCCGAATGCGGCGAAGCGACTGCACGGCTGGGGCTACAAGGTGAGCGCGGATTTTTCCGGTCAGACTTTTGCCGAGGTGCGCCGCTTCCTCGCCGACTGGACGAAGAAAATCGACGCGCAGTATTGCATGGTCTCGCTGCCGCCGGACTTCGAGTTCCCTGCGAATACGGATGCAGCGAGGATCATCGAGCACGCAATCATGCCGCACGGACGCGAGCACAACCAGGCTTTCGCGCTGATGATCGGCGTGCGACGCAATGTGAACCCGCAGCTCCAGCTCGCCGGCGACAGCGTCGGCCTTGCGGATGTGACCGCGGTCGAGCGTTTGTGCGCAGCTTTCCCGGAGAACAAATTTCTCTGCACGATGCTCGCACGTGAAAACCAGCACGCGCTCTGCATCGCCGCGCGGAAATTCCGCAACCTGCACGTCTTCGGCTGCTGGTGGTTCATGAATGTGCCGAGCATCATCGAGGAAATCACGCGCATGCGCCTGGAACTGATCGGCCTGAGCTGCACGCCGCAACACAGCGACTGCCGCGTGCTCGACCAGCTCACTTACAAGTGGTCGCACAGCCGCCCGATCCTCGCGAAGGTGCTCGGGGAAAAATACGACGACCTCGCCGCGACCGGCTGGCAGCCAACCCGCGCGGAGATCGAGCGCGACGTGCATGGCCTGCTCGGCGGCGCATTCGAGGAATTTCTCGGGCGCAAGTAGGGCCCGTCGTCTGCGGAGGGAAAGTTGGCGGAGGCTTGCAATTCTCGAACAAAAGGCATGGCCGCTGTATGAGGTTGGGGCTGGCACTTGAGAGTCCTGGGTCATGGGGCGCGGTACGCAGTGAGCGCCCAGTCGAGCACGGCCGCGAATGGCCGCCCGTCCGGAAGCTCGATGATGATCACATTCGACGGCTTCACGTTGCCGTGCGCCACCCGCTGCCGCTCGTCGGCCCGCAGCGCGCTGAGGATCTGCGCCGCGATGTCCACCGCCTGTGTGGCGTCCGGATTCCGTTTCGAGTGCAGCTCGTCGCCGCTCACGCCCTCGGCAAATTCATAGACGAGCACCGGGTCATATTCGTGATACGCGTCGAAGAGCTGGCAGATGTGGGCACCGGTGATTTTCATCAGCAGCGGCGAGTCCGCCAACAGCGGCTCCGCATGAAAGCGGTGGTCGATGCTTTCATCCTGCCCGAGCAGCTTCAGCGCGACGGGCGGTGGGTGATTTTGTCCACCGTACGGTACACGAGCGCGCCGAGGACGACGGCGAGGCGCGTGAGGACGTCGTAGTCGGGGGTGGTTCGTCCCATGTCGGAATGGCCCAGCAATAGTGTAGTGCCGGGGCTTGGGGAAGTGCGCTCAGTATTTGTTGATCAGCATCCTCACGGCGTCATCGCATGCTTCGATGGCCTCCCAGTTGTCGGCATTGCACGCTGCGACGAAGCACGTGTTCTCGCGCGGCCCGAGCCACATTACCGCGCGGAACATGTCGTTATCCCCGCTGTGCATGAGTGCAGTGCCGCCGGCCCAGCGGCGCTTCGTCACGCACCAGCCCATCGCGTATTCCTGGCCGTCGGGCGTCGTGTGCAGCTTGTGAAAGGACGCCGCCTTCAGCAGGCGGCAATCGCCCCGTGCGCCCTCCACGTGCCATTGCGCGTACTTGGCAAAATCCGCGATGCTCATGTGGACCGTTGCAGCCGGGCCGAACACCGGCGGGTAATCCGCATCCGGGCCGGGCGGCACGGGCTTGAACGGCGCTTCGTAGCCGCGGTGCCCCCACGGCTGATCGATCTTGCCCGGCGTCGCCGGAGCGCCGAAGCCCGCGCTCGTCAGCCCGAGCGGCTCGAACAGCCGCTTGCGCATGAGATCCTCCCACGCCTCGCCGCTCGCGCGCTCGAGCATCGCGCCCGCGATCGAGTAGCCGCAGTCGCTGTAGATGAAGTGCGTGCCCGGCGGTTTCGCGGGCGGCCTGCCGAGGAGCCCGGCGACAAATTTTTTCCGCTGCTCCTTCGGCTCGCCCTCCTGCTTCAGCGCCACAGCGTAGATATCCTTCGGCGGATCATGCGGCGCACCGCCGCGGTGCGTGAGCAGTTGTTCCAAAGTGACGTCGCGCCACGCGTGGTTCATCTTCTCGATCCCGTCGGGAAAAATCTCGGCGACCGTCGTATTCCAGCGAATCTTCCCGTCCTCCACGAGCATCGCCGCCACGCTCGCCGTCATGCTCTTTGTGCAGGAGCCGACATGCCACTTGTCATCGAGCGTCACCGGCACCATCCGCCCCGCGTTCCGCATCCCGGTCGCGCCGGCCGCGACGAACTTCCCCTCGTCAATCACCGCGGCGGCGAGCCCCGGAATGTTGTGATCGTCACGGATTTTTTCGAGCGCGGCACTCACGTTGTCCGGATCGGCATGAAGGCGTGCGAACACCAGACACATTGCAACGCTGAGGATCAGGCCTTTCATCCGCAGCGAGAAAAGCGTGTGCGTCGCGCCTTGCAAATGATCTCTCGATTATTTGCCGTTCATCAGCGCTCAGGCCCGCTCAATGTAGCCTTCTTCGCCATGGTCCGCGAGGTCGAGGCCTTGCGCTTCATCCTCTGCATCCGCGCGGCAGCCGATGAATTTGTCCACGATGAAGTAGAGGATCACCGAAGCCACGACAGACCACACGAGCCACACTCCCGCGGCCTTGAGCTGCTCGACCCAGAGCGTCTTTCCGGTCGCAAATAGCGGTTTCAAATTTGGATTCGCCGACTCGTTTGCAAGGAAGCCGACGAGGATCGTCCCGAGCGTGCCGCCGACTGCGTGGACGCCGAAAGTGTCCAGCGCATCGTCGTACCCGAAGAACGCCTTCAGCTTCGCGCACGCGAGCCATGTCGCCACGCCCGCGGCGAGGCCGATGATCACGGCGGAATTTGCCGTCACGAAACCGCTCGCCGGTGTGATCGTCGCGAGCCCAGCGACCGCGCCCGAGCACAGCCCGAGCACGCTCGGCTTTCCGCGCAGCGCGTACTCGATGAGCCCCCACACGCAGCAGGCCGCCGCGGCGGAGAGCGTGGTCGCGACAAATGCGGTCGTCGCGATCCGGTCCGACGCGACTGCGCTGCCCGCATTGAAACCGTACCAGCCGACCCACAGCATCCCGGTGCCCGCCGCGCACAGCACCATCGAGTGCGGCGGCATCTGATCGCGCCCGAAGCCCCGGCGTTTGCCGAGGAGGATGCAGAGGATCAGCGCGGACCAGCCGCTCGTCATGTGGACGACGATGCCGCCTGCAAAATCAACCGCCTTCACGCTCGCAGCCGCGGTGTTGCCGATGCCGTTGAACGCGCCGCCATTTCCCCAGAGCATGTGTGCCGCGGGGAAGTACACGACAAACATCCACAGCACGCTGAAGAGCATCACCGCGCGGAATTTCATCCGCTCCGCCACGGCACCGATCGTGAGCGCTGGCGTGATGATCGCAAAGGTGAGCTGGTAGATGGCCCAGATATTGTGCGAGACCCACGGCGAGTAGGCCGTGTTCGGCTCATACTCCACGCCGCGGAAAAATGCGTGCTCCAGATTTCCGAGCACGCCGTTGCCTTTCGCAAAGCTGAGGCTGTATCCGCACGCCCACCAGAGCATCGTCACCACCGCGGCGAGGCCGAGGCATTGTGCAAAAATGCTGAGCACATTTTTCTGCCGCACGAGTCCGCCGTAAAACATCGCGAGACCCGGCAGCGTCATGAAAAGCACGAGGCCCGTGCTGATCATCAGCCACGTGTTGTGCCCCGGTCCGGCCTGTCCCGCGAGCGGGCCTTTCCACTCGGTGCCGTCCTTGCCGCCGGGCGCGGTGTTCGTGAAGTAGCCCTCTACATCCGCGATGCGCTGCGAATCGGTTGCGGCGTGCGGGCCGGCGGATTTCGATTCGGCAAAAGCGGGCGCGAGGCCGCTCAGAAAAAGTATAGCGCAGCACAGGGACACGACGAAACGTGACAAAGACATGAAGGGGATTTTTTGGTTAGGGATTGCGGCCGCCGACCCAAGGAAAGCCGGAAACCGCGGCGTGGATACGGACTTGGCATTTTTATGACAAGCCGTTTGCGCCACCGCGCTGCGACTACCGGAAGCGGTAACCGACCTGCCCGCGATCGTCGCGCCGACCTCCGCCGCCTCCACCGCCTTGACTGCGGCGCTGCTGCTGACCGCGGCCTCCACCGCCGCCTCCGCCTCCGCCGCGGGGCCCGCGCGGAGCCTCCGGCAGGCGCGGCGGCGCAGGCTGGTGATAGTCGAAGTCCTCCGCCTTTTTCCGCACGATGCCGCGGCCGATGAAACGCTCCAGCGACTTCAGCGAGCCGTAGTCGTCCTGGCTCACAAAGCTGATCGCGTCGCCGATTTGGTTCGCGCGCCCCGTTCGGCCGATGCGGTGAACGTAGTCCTCCGAGTGCATCGGGAAATCGTAGTTCACGACGTGCGAGATACCGTCCACATCGATGCCGCGCGCCGCGATATCCGTCGCCACGAGCACGCGCACCGTGCCGGCCTTGAATTCATTCAGCGCCTTCAGCCGCTGGTTTTGCGAGCGGTTCGAGTGCAGCGTGCCGCACTTGATGCCCGCCTGCTCCAGCCGCCGCGCGATCTTGTCCGCGCCGTGCTTTGTGCGCGAGAAAACGAGCACGCTGTCCATCTTTTCATCCTGCAAAAGATGCACGAGCAGGGCCGGCTTCAGGTGGCCGGAAATCTCGTACACAAACTGCGTGACCGTCTCCGCGGGATTCGAGCGCCGTCCGATCTGTACCGTCTTCGGATGTTGCTGGAACTCGTGCGTGAGCGCCTCGATCTCCTTCGAGAGCGTCGCGGAAAACATGAGGGTCTGCCGCTTCACCGGCAGTTTGCGAATCACGCGGCGGATGCTCGGCAGGAAGCCCATGTCCAGCATCCGGTCCGCCTCGTCGAGCACGAGATGTTGCAGGCCGGAAAAATCACCATTGCGCCGATCCATGAGATCGAGAAGACGGCCAGGGCACGCGATGATGATGTCCACCCCCGAGCGCAACGCCTTGATCTGCGGATTCTCGCCCACGCCGCCAAAGACCGTCGCCATCGTGAACGGCAGATGCTTCGCGTAGGCGCGGACATTCTCCTCGATCTGCACGACGAGTTCGCGCGTCGGCGCAAGAATCAGCGTGCGCGTGCGGCGCGGCGTGCCGTCATTGATCATCCCCGCCATGCGCGCGAGGATCGGCAGCGTGAACGCCGCCGTCTTTCCCGTCCCCGTCTGTGCGATGCCGATGAGATCGCCGCCCGCAAGCACGAGCGGGATCGCCGCCGACTGAATCGGAGTCGGCTCCGTGTATCCTGCTTCCTGGATGGCTTGAAAAATTCTGTCTCCGAGTCCGAGTGCGCTAAAAGGCATAGTCGCCGAATATGCGCCACTCCGCGGAAAAGGGAAACTACTTCGCGCGAATTCGCGCGCACCTCACTCGTCCACCTTCGCACGCCCCCCGGTCTGCTGGCGGATATCCTCGAGGATGGCATCGAGTCCGGTCGGATCATACTTCGCGTCGTCGAGGATGAAGCGGCCCTTCGCACCTTCGAGCGAATAGACGATCTTCGCGAGACCCTTGGATTTCCATTTTCGCAAATCGAGATCCGTGATGCTCGCATACGGCACGCGTTTGCCCGAGGGCGTGATGACCGCGTCATCCTCGGAGCGGATGAATGTCTTCTTCGCGCGCAGCCAGAAGACGAGGCTGAATGCGCCAATCACCCCGGTGAGGGCAGCGATGGCGAGCTGCATATTGATATCGCTTCGCCCATACCGCTTGTGCGGCGCCTCGGTCGTCCAGCCGCTTGCGGCGCAGAGCTTTTCCCACTCGCCAGACTTGTCCTTCACGAGCGCGTGCGCGTCGAAGCGCTTGTTGCTCAGCGGCCAGCCGATGAGCCCGTCCCACAGAAACCACACGGCGAAGCCGAACAGAAAGACCGGGATGAGGCCCTTCTGCTGAATCCAAGTTCTCATGACGCGGGCTTCGGCTGGCATTGCGCGAAAAATGTCCGGCGCGGGCGAAGATGGGAAGCGGGAAATGCCGCGGGAAAATTTCCTGCTTTCGTCGCGGGCACTTTGCGGCTCATCGTCACCGCCGCCATGGCAGAGCCGCTCATCCTCGCACTTGATCTGGGCGTCACGTCCACGCGGGCGGCATTTTTCGACATCACTGCGCGGCGCGCCGCAGTCCCCGTCACGCATCACGAATACCCGCTGCTGACCTCGCGCGACGGCATGTCCGAGATCGAGCCCGGCGCGCTGCTCGGCGCGGTGCGCGCGTGCATCACCGAGGCGCTGCACCAGCGGCGGGCCGATGCGGTGCTGCGCGGGCGGCCCATCGCGGGCATCGGCGTGTCGTGCTTCTGGCACAGCGTGGTCGGCTGCACGGAGAAGGGCGAGGCCATCACGCGCATCATGACGGCGGAAGATTCGCGCAGCCGCGACGCCGCGGAGGTGCTGCGGAAAAGATTCGACGAGCGGAAAATCCACGCGCGCACGGGCTGCATGTTGCGCGCGGATTTCTGGCCCGCGAAAATGGCATGGCTCCAGCGCATCGAGGCGCGGCTTTTCGCGCGCGTGCGGCAGTGGATGTCGCCCGCCGAATGGCTCCAGCTCCGCCTTGCGGGCGATGCGAATTGCGCGATCGGCATGGCCACAGGCACCGGGCTTTTCGATCCCGCGGCGATGAAATGGGACGCCGCCATGCTCAAGAGCGCCGAGCTTTCGCCCGAAAAATTGCGCCCCCTCAGCGACGCGCCGTCGCCGGTCGCCGGGCCGCTCGCGCAGGAATTTCCCGAGCTGCGCGGCGTGCCGTGGTTCCCCGGAATCGGCGACGGCGTCGCGTGCAGCCTCGGCACCGGCGCGGCGCGCGCGGGCCTCGCAGCGATCCATCTCGACGGTCGTGCGGCCGTCCGCGTCGCGCGCGACGGTGCGCCCGCCGCACCGTTCGGCATGTGCGGATTCCGCATGGATGCCGCGCGGCATCTTGTGGACGCCACCGTGAGCAACGGCGACAATCTGCGCACGTGGTGCATGCGCGAATTGCGACTCACCGACGGCCCCGAACTCGACGCTGCGCTTGCCGCGCGGCCCGGCCCGCAGCACGGGCTGGTCGTGCTGCCGTCGTGGAATGGCGAGCGCGCGCCGACTTGGAGCGACGACGCCACCGGGACGATCCACGGCATCCGCCAGGCAACGACCGCGCTCGACATCTTGCAGGCCGTCACCGAGGCAAAATATCACCGCATCGCGCGGGCGCTCGAAGTGATCGGCGAAAATGGCGGAGGCACGCCGAAGCTGATCGTCAGCGGGGCGATCGCTAAATCCGCGAGCGGTCTCGAGCGCCTCGCGAACGTCCTCGGCCAGCCTGTCTATCCATGCGACGAGCCCGAGCCGCACCTGCGCGGCGCAGCCGTCTTCGCACTGGAACATCTCGGCTATCCGATCCCCGCGCAAAAGCTCATCAACCCCGTAAAGCCGCGCAAAGCCGCCGCACATGAATACGCGGCTGCCCGCGAGCGCCAGCGCAGGTTCGAGGAGTCTCTGAGCTGAAACGGCGTTGTCCGCAGATTGCGCAGAGGAAATTATAAAGTCAGTTGCCTGTCTTCGCGCGCTTCGCTGCTTCGCGGTTCAAGCCTCTTCAATCTGCGTAATCTGCGGATAGTCCGCTTCAGCTCAACAGCCGGTACCAATTGTCCCTCCGCCGCGCCTCAAAGCCTGCGCCGCTGATCAGCCGCTCGATCTGCTCCTTGTTCAAGCGGAACGACGTGCCCGCGCTCGACACCACATTTTCCTCCATCATCACGCTGCCGAAATCATTCGCCCCGTAGCGCAGCGCGATCTGGCCGATGCGCGGGCCCTGCGTCACCCATGAGCTTTGCACGTTCGGGATGTTGTCGAGGAAGATGCGCGAGAGCGCCTGCATCCGCAGATATTCGCTGCTGCCGACCGGCTCCGCGCGCAGCTTTGTGTGCTCCGGCTGGAACGTCCAGCAGATGAACGCCGTGAACCCGCCCGTCTCGTCCTGCGTGTCGCGCAGCCGCTGCAAGTGCTCGATGCGATCCTCCACCGTCTCGACGTGGCCAAACATCATCGTGCAGCTCGAATTCAGCCCGAGCCCGTGCGCCACGCGCATCACTTCGAGCCACGCGTCGCTCTTGCATTTCAGCGGCGCGATCCGCTCGCGCACCGAGTCCACGAGGATTTCACCGCCGCCGCCGGGGATGCTGCCGAGCCCGGCCTCCATGAATTTCGAAATGACCTCGCGCAGCGGCATCTTGAAAACCTCCGCGAAGTGCTGGAACTCCGGCGGCGAGAATCCGTGGATGTTGATGTGCGGATATTTCGCGCGGATGTGCGCGAGCATCGTGAGGTAGTGCCCGATGCCGAGCTTCGGGTGGTGCCCGCCTTGCAGCAAAATCTGCACGCCGCCGATGGCCGTCAGCTCGTCGAGCTTCTGGTCGAGCTGCTCAAGCGTGAGCACGTAATGATCGTCATCTTTCTCCGTCCGATAGAACGCGCAGAACTTGCAGTACACGTTGCAGACATTCGTGTAGTTGATGTTGCGGTCCACGATGTAGGTCACAGTGCGCTCGTTCGCGCCGGCCTTACGCGCGGCCAAGTTGCGGCGGATGTGCGCGAGTTCGCCGAGTTCGTTCAGCGGGAGCCGGTAGAGTTCCAGCGCGTCGTTGCGCGTGATGCGTTCGCCCGCGAGGATCTTGTCGGCGACGGATTCAACGAGAAGTAACGTGCTCATGTGCGGGGAAAATACGCGCGCGGCGGGGCAGAGTCCAGCGGCGGAGTCTTAATCCTCCGACGCAGCAGCGGAGCATCGGACAGAATTTGGATTTAAGGGCGCATCGCCGCGCGGCTTGCGCGCACGGGGCAAATGCGGCATCGAAACGCGGATGAGTGAAAGCCGCCGCATCGAAGTGAACCTCGGCCCGCGCAGCTAC
>BJFP01000021.1:0-5734 GCA_014189875.1 Verrucomicrobiota bacterium
AAACTCGAACGCGCGAACAAGGTTCTGGTGCGTCTCATACGCGCCGCGCGAGAGCGTAAATAATGCCCGTAACGCCAAGCGGGGTGCTTTTTCCGCTTGACCTCGCCGATCCGATGCAGGATGCGCGGAGTATGGGCAACGAATATCCTTCCTCTCAGCATCGTATTCACTATCCAGGCCGACGCGATCCCGAGCAGGAAGCCGAAGACAAGCGCCTCACAGAGAAGTCCAAGCGCGAGGCGTTGGACGCCGCCGCGGTAGAGACGCGCGCCGCGCTTCTCAAGCACATGGGAAAAATCAGGCCGGGGCGGATTTCGCCGCCGTCGTGGGACACCTACAAGAACACGCCCGGGGTGAGCGGGAACAGCGCGATGACCGATTACATTCTTCGCTACAACGCAGAGAACCCGCAGCACCCATTTAGGCCGGAAGTGTACACGCCGCAGGCAAGACCCGCCGCTCCGCAGAGCCGCGCGATGCAGAATACGCCCGCGGTCGGTGTGCAGGCTGATCCGGCGGCGGCCAAGAAAGCAATCACGGACGGACCTTTCGGGAACGGCGCAATGGATCCGTGGGCGGCGATGGCGAATGCAGGATTTGCGGAGGCATCACCGCAAGTGCGGGACGAGGCGGTGAACAAACGGATCGTGACGCCAGGGCAGGCATTGACTGCCTCGCGCGCCGATGCCTCGCGCGCCGATGCGTCGCCTCCGAATGCCGCGCCCGCATCCGCGCCGGATGACACGGCGGCGCGGCAGCGTGTGCTGAACCGGGACTTTAGTGGCCCAAAGCCGGATGGTCGTCCCGACGTGGTGTACGGATGGGCGGGCTACGGAGGAACTGGGCGGCAACTCGTCTCGGTTCCGAGGGGTGAACACAATGGTCAGGCCCACAGCGATGCGCGCAGAGAGTTCTATCGGAAGCATGAGCAGGACAGGGCCGATGCCTACGCGGGCACAATGCAGCGCGGACAGAAGCCTTCAGCCGAAGGATTAAGGGCATGGAACAAAGCGAACCCGTTCAATTCCGATATGTATGAAAGGGACGCGCGGGCGCACGCCGACGCAGCCGTGGCGCCGCGCGCGGTGGCTTTCAATGCGCCACCGACGGCACTGAATCAGGCTCAAGGCCGTGCGGCTGGAGCGCCGGTGGATGCGTTCAACGCGATGCGGATGCCGGATGGCAGCTTGGGCTACGCTCGTCCCGGAGGCTCACCCACACTCACGACTGGGCGATCCGCGTCCGTCACGATGCCCAACGGCAAAGTGGAGCGCACGGCATTTTCAGCCACGCCGACCACGGACGCCGTGACCAACGCGGGACTCGGGCTGGATGCGCTCATGCCCGGCGCGGGGCTTGCGATGACCGCTGGCGCGATGGGTGTCGGGGCGACGAATACCCGAGGGGGTAGCATGATCGCGCAAGCGGTAAAGCCGCCCGGGTCAAACACCGCGAACCCGAACAGCACTGCGTCGCAGGCAGCTAATCCCGCTGCACCGCTTTCAACGCTCGATGCGGCGAAGGCAGTCGCAAAGCAAAACGCCGACGAAGAACAGCGCAAGCAAGCAGCGATCACCGCGGAGCAGGCTGATTTAAATAAGGGAGCATCGGACGCTGCGCAGGCGAAGGCATTGACTCCGACTGGAAGCATTCAGCGACCAAAGGGCGAACTCGACGGCATTCCGCTGGAGCCGCTTCCGAACGCAAATCCAGACGGATCGATGCCGAAGGCAAGCGAGGAGACAATCCGCGCCATGACGCCGCAGGGTCTTGGACAGAACGTGAACGACGATCCCAATAGCCCATACCGTCTGCTCGCCGCAGCCGGATCGAATCCGGCCGCACCGATGCCGAGCACGAGCCCGGTGAAGACGCGGGGAACCGGACTCTCGGACGACGACATCAAGCGGCGGAAATCCGGCGCATATCCGTTTGGTGGATTAGTCGCTTAACTTTACACACACATGGGATTCGACGCATACGAGCAGCTCGCAGTTGATCCGGGGGCGGTGGGCGATGTCGCCCGATCCATTCTCGAGACACCCTCACAGCCCGGCGAAAGCTACGCCGACACGCAATACCGCAGCGCGCAGCAGGCCGGAGCCACCGCGCGTATCCAGGCGATCAAGGGCAAGCAGTGGGCCGCCCGCGGCGTGCCGAGCTACCAGGACATGCAGGGCAACACGAAGCCCGTCGTGGACGACACCGGTTCGCCGCTGAGCAAGCTCGATCCGAGGCACAACATCGCCTACGACTCCACCGGCTCGCCGAAAAAGATCGATTTCGACGTGGCTGGCGGATCGCCCGTGCTGAAAGATCCGTTTGAGGGGCTGGAAACCACCACCGACCCGAAGACGGGGCACCAATACAAGATCGCGCCCGGTCTCCCGTGGCGATGGGTGGGAACGGACGCGCAGACCGCGCAGAAGGCGGATTTTGCGCGCGAGGATGCGTTGCTGTCGCGGTTCGCGTCGCTCAACGGGAGGAAGGCGACGCTGCTGGAGAAGGACGCCATTATTCACACGAGGAAAATGAAGGACGCGCGCTCGCAGTTGAAGCAACTCGGCGTCGCAGACACAGACCTCGTGACCGGCGATCCGCTCGACTACGACGGACTTGTGGCCGGCATCAACAGCCAGTTCGACGACCTGAAGAAGAACGACAAGACGGCGAACGCGAAGGAATACTTCGGGATGGGCGGCTACACACCGGAGGCACTGAAGGCGCAGCAGGCACTCGACCTGTCCCGCGCCGCCGCACTCCGCGCCGCCGCCGCCGGACACGCGCAAGCGCAGTCGCTCGCGCAGCTTCAGGAGCAGCACGACGAGTTGCAGCGACAGAAGGATTTCGCGCTCTCTCGAATGCTCGACCACGAGACGCAGATGCTCAGGGCGCAGGGGATTGATATTTCGCAGCCGCGGCAGCCCGTACCGCAACTCGACCCGTCAGGTGCGGTACAGCCGGAGGAAATCACGCCGGAGGCGATGGACGCAGCGCGCGGGGCCGCCGGAGCAAACAAGAAATCGTTTTTCTCGGTCTCCGATACGATCAGCGGAATCTGGGATGCGGTGAGCGGGCTCGGCAAGACGGCCCCGGCAGCATTCTATCAGTTGATGGAGGGGCTGCAACGACCCGACAAATACTCACCGAAAGCCAAGGCAGCATTCGAGAAAGCAGCGCAATACGCGCAGGAGATGAACCAGAAAACTCTGGCAAAGCAACTCGCAGGGGAGAGCACATCGGTCGGGGAATCATTCAGGGAAGCAGGCCAGAGCCTCGGGTTCAGCCTTGGCTCACTCGCGGCGGCATTGCCAGCCGCTCATGCCGGAGGAGTGCTCGGAGCCAAGGCCGGAGCAGGGATTGCATTGGCGGCGGGGCAGGTGGGACCGCAGGTAGCAACACCGGAAGAAATCGTCACCGTGCCCGTCGGGGCGGCCACTGGATACGCGGTCGGGTCGATCGCCGCCGGAATGGCTGCATCTGGCGGAGCGGCGTATCGGATGGCGGGGGCGGCGTTCCTGAACGAATCGTTCAAGTCACTGAACGAGGCCAGCGTGAAGAAGAGCGGAAGGCCGATGAACGAGGATGAGATGACGCAGGCGATGGACGCATTGCTGCCTGTCGCGAAAAACACGGCATTGTGGGAGGCTGGCCCAGAAGCCATCGGCAACGCCGCTCTGATGGGATTTGGCAAAATCGCGTTAAACATTGGGAAGAACGGGCTTTTAAGTCTCGGAAAGACAGTTCTTGGGAAACTCGGGATTCGTGTCGCCGCAGGCGCGGCAGCCGTCGGGACCGAACTCGCAACGGAGACGGCGACGGATGTGGAGCAGGAGGCCGACCAGCGGAAGGCGCAAGCCTACGAGGAAGGCAGGCCGATGGACGCGGAGCAGGCGCAGTGGACACCGGAAGGAGTCAGCAAGTCGTTCAAGGAAGTCGCCCCGCAGACGCTCGCGCTCACCGCCTTGATGGGCGGCGCTGGCGCTGGAGCGAAGCTGCTAAAGAAAAAGGGCGCCGCGCCAGAGAACGGCACGCCGCCGCCGGACGCCACGGGAGATCCCGCGCAGGTGCCGACGCCGGACGCGGGCACGCCGCCAGCGACGCCGCCAGCGGACAGCATTCCGCCCGAGCGCATGGTTTCTCGCACGCGGATGGAGCGGATGGCGCAAGCCCGGCTGAAGGAAATCAACGACAAGGCGAATCCTCCGCCAGTTCCAGTCGGGATAAACCCGGACGGCACTCCGAAGATGGTGCAGGTTGACCAACCGGAATATCTGTCTGAGGCCGAACGCGCCGAGCGCGACAATTTGAAGGAGCACCTCGACAGCGACAATATCGAGGGTATCGCGAAAGGGTATGGCTACGGGTTGAAAGAGCCGGTCATTCAAGGCAAGCCCGCGCCAGCCGCAGAACCCGGCACGACGAACATCGGGGAAAAACTTGGAAGCGAACTCGACAAGGTGGAGGTCACGCCGGAGCCGCCAGCGCCCACGGAACCCGCGCCCGAACCGGTCGCGAAGGTATCACCAGAAATCCCGAGCGACCTAGATCAGCGCATCGCGCCGATCGCGATTGACATCCAACAGCGTCTTTTTGACGCCCATGAGGAATTACGCAGGGCCGAGACCCAAGGCAGCAGTGATGAGATAATTACCGAGAAGCGCGCGGCATTGGAAGCGATGCGCCAGGAGTCAGAACAACGACTTGGCTCACGCACACCAGGGTTAGGTAGGAGCCGAGTTCGGAGCCTTCTCGAAAGCGGAACGCACGAGTGGGAGGACGGGAAGGGGCTGCGGGAGAAGGCCGCCCCCGCTCCATCTTCGCCCGCGGCACCGCAGAACCCGGCTTCTTCGGATGAGTGGAAAGCCGCATGGAGCAAGCAGCGCGAGATTTACACGGACGAGAACGGCAGGCAGCGCGCGCGCAACACCGTGGAGTCGCCGCGCACACAGGATTTCAAGCCGGGCGATCGCGTCGTGGCATTTGCGGACGGGAAGGCCGGCGCGGTCTCGGGCGGACACCGGGACGGCGTGACCGTAAAATTTGACGACGGCACGAGCAGTGCCTTCAACAACATGGGCGGTCTCGTGCGCGAGGCTGATCTGGCGAATCATCTTCCGGCCCGTGCGCAATCTCAGAATCAACCACCCGCACCCAATGAGCCAAAGCTACCCGATTCCAAACTCAACGACGAAAGCAAACCTGACGGCGCAAAGCCCGGCGGTGGAGCAAGCGAAGTGGCGAAAACCGAAGAAGGCAAACCCGGCGGCGAGCCCGCTGGACAGGCTGGCGGTAAGCCCGACGCGGAAACGGTAACGCGGCACCGCGCCCTCGCGACGGAAGTGCAGCGCCAGTTGCGCGAGGTTCACGGCGTTGAGTTGGTCGCCGCAACGGGATCGAGGCGAGCGAGGATCGTCGGAAAAGGCGAAGCCGGCGGAGCGGGGATGATGGCGGTGCGCGAAGGCGGAAAAATCGAAATCCTCGTCAGCCCGGAGGACTTGCTGGAATCGCTCGCCAATGTGGAGGAAAAGAACCGCGCTGCGTTCTTGGAGAAGGCGATTCAAGAGGAGGTCATACACACGCAGACACTCGCCGCCGCGAACGAACGGGACGCGAGCGGAAATCTGACGGAGCGCGCCAAGCGATTCAGGGAAGGATTAGCTAAACTTCCGACTACCGAGAAGGGGATCGTGGAGGGCAACAAGGAAAAGGGTATCGTCGGACTTCGAGAGCA
>BJFP01000021.1:5744-22069 GCA_014189875.1 Verrucomicrobiota bacterium
GTGGGACAAGATGTCCGAAATTGACAAGGGCCACGAGATTTTGCGCGTCATCATGCAGGGCCGGGACAACCCCGGCACGCAGCCGACCACCGAGAGCACTTGGGATACAATCAAGGCATTCGTCGAATGGCTCAAGGCGCACGTCAAGAATCTGTCCGCCTCATCGAAGAAACTCCTGAGCGATCTCGAAGCGTGGATGGCGAAGCGGAAGCAGGACGTGGCGGAGCAGCCGGAGTCGCCGCCGAAGAATCCGTCATTCAATGACGCCGCGAAAGAGGCGTTCGATGGACTGTTTGCGGAAGCGCCAGTGAGCGACCGGCTGGCGCGATTTAGGGCGGAGAATGAAGCGTTCCGAAAAACAAAAGCAGAGCGCATCGCGAAAATACTGAGCGATGCCGGAGCGGAAGGTGGTGTAAAACTTGAGCCTGAGAACATCGAAAAGCTGTCATACGGCGTGCAACTGAGGAAGATTTACCTAACCGTCACCCCCGACAACCTCGGCTACGGCAACGAAGCAGGCTCGTGGCGCGTGACGCAATGGGATGAGCTAGGCCCATTCAGCCATAATCCATTCGTCAGTCGGGAAGCGGCGCTGCGCGCAGTCGGCGGTGAAAGCCACACGAAGCTGGTGCCCGGCCCGCCGTATTTCGCGCACGGCCCATACAAGGTCGTGCGCGTCACCAAGACGGAGGGCGGAATCCTTCACGCCGAAGCGCCGACCTTGCGGCAGAAGCCGATCCCCGAAGGCAAGGACGCCGCATTCCTCGCGCTCGCCACGACCGCGCTGAAAGATGGCGCGACGACGCCGGAAGCACTCGGCAAGATGCTGGTGGATTTCAACCCCGCCGCGCGCGCTTACTCGCAAGCCGTGTGGAGCATGATGGCTGCGCGCAAGCCGGAACTGGCCGGCTCGCCGGACTGGAACATGATCTACAAAGGGAAGGACAGCGAGTTTGAGGTGCCGACCTACACGGTGGCGCATCGCGCGCCCGGCAGCGTGCCGTTCACCGAGCAGGAGATGAGCCCGAAGGACATCCACTTGTCGGAAGACGTGCCGAACATCAAGGAGAAGGCCGACCCCGTGACAGGCGTGGTGCCTGGGCAGGAACTTTCCGGCGAGTATGATCGCGGCGGCGGCGGCAACCGCATCGTCGTGTGGCAGCGCACGAATGGACGGAACGAAGTGATCACCGGAAGGCATCGCCGGCATCTGGCGATCCAGAACGATGTGAAGGCCGTGCCGGTGCAGGTGTTCAAGGAGAGTGACGGCTTCACGAAGGATATGGCGGTTCAGCTTGACGCGGAATCGAATATCAGGGACGGTCAGGGAGACGTATCCGACTATGCAAACTACTTCCGGCACAGCAAAATCACGTCCGATGAAGCATCCAGCCGAGGACTTCTTGCGCGCCACAAAGGACGCGCGGGCTACGCAATCGGCAAAAATGCCAGCGATGATCTCTACGCCCTTTATCGCGCGGAAAAGATCGGGGACGCCAAAGCCGCAGCGATAGCGACGACCGCGCCGGGGGATCAGGCGCTCCAGCAGATCGGTATCAAGTACGCGCTCAAGGGCGAGAGCGCGGCCTACATCGTGAACGTGATGAAGGCGGCGACGGCGGGCGCGCAGGAGAAGGGCACACAGATCGATCTTTTCGGCAACGACGACTCCGCGATGGTGGAGATGGAGCGCCGGGCGGACACCGCCACGAAGATGCAACAGGCCGTGCGCGACCGCATCAACGCGGTGCGCGGCGCAGTGAAACGACCCGAAGCCGCGGCAGAGATGGGCGTGGACGTGAAGGACGTGGAGGGCACGAAGAAGGAAATCGCGCGCCTCGAAGAAGAAAGCGCCCGATGGGACAACTGGCCGATGCACAAGGATCTTGTCGCGAAGGTGAAGGGCGAGGAGATAAAACCTTCGACTGCGAAAAAGCAGGAAGTTGCACCAAGGGCAGAACCCGAAGGTCTGACCGACGAGGAGTATTTCGGAAACGTGCTGCGCATGGCCGCAGACAAGCCAGATGAGCTTCGTCCGCAGGACGTGGACCGAGTGATGAGCGCGGTGAAGCCGGAAGAAGTCGAAAAATTCCGCGCATGGCTGCTCGACCAAGGCCCGTTCAAACAGCAGGGCGTCGTCACGGAGATTACGACATGGACGGCGGAGGAATCGCCAGTCACCGAATACGCCTACGGGATGAGGAATCGCCCGCGGCAGATCGGCGCGCAGCCGAAGGACTTCGCGCGCGTGGACGAGAACGACAAGCGCGGTCGTCACGGTGTCATCTTCTACAACCGGAAGCTGACGGCGGATGAGATTTACAGCTTCGAGTTGGAGGAACTTGGCGAGCAGGACAAGAAGCCCGAGCTGAAGCAGGACAAGGTGGAGCCACCGAAGATCCCGAAAGCGGGCGCGGAGTATGCGAAGAAGTTCGGCGTGGTCATCACCCCACAGGTGCATGGCATCTACGACCAGTGGCAGGCATTCCGAGTTCACGCCGCAGGAAAGCCGGACATCACCGAAGTCACGACAACCACCACGCTCAAGGACTTGGAAAGCGCGATCCGTATCGTAGCTGAGAAGGCCGGTTACGCGGGCGACAATGGAAATGGCCGGTTCGTCGTCAAAGGAACGGCGATGGACTGGGTGGAAGGACAGCGGGCAAAGCAGCAGCGCGAGATTGACGGGGAGCAGGAACCGCTTCCCGACATCGTGCTGGAGTTCGAGGCTGGCGCGAAGGTGCGCGTGAAAGGCGACGACAGCCATGAGTTCGATGGCGTGGTGACGGCACCGGGACCGTTCAAGCGCGGTGAACCGCAGAAGTTTTTCGTGAAGTCCTACATGGGCGAGTTCGTCTATCGGGCGGACCAGTTGACGGCGCAGGAACCCGCCGCCGAGGCGCTGAAAGATGGCGACGACGTTGTATTCACGCCGACGAGCAAACGTGACTCAGTAGTTAAGGGAAAATTGGTGGAGATCATCAAGAATACGAGCGGCGAACCGGGCTACCACATCCTCGCGCCGCTGCCGGGAGATCCGGGCCGCATCGTGCGAGTGTGGAAGTCAAACGGAAGCATCGAGAAAGCAGAGCCCGCCGCGCCCGAAGTCAAGCCGCTCCCCGCAGCCGACGAAGCCCGCGCGCAAGTTCTCAAAGACCGCCTCAAGAAGAAGTTCAAGGGGCTGGAGGCAGCGAAGCCAAAGAACCGCCTGCAACAGCTTCACTCCGCCGCGCAGGAGCGTGCGCTGACCTTGGACGAGCAGGCCGAGCGCGACACGCTGGAGCGCGCCGAGGGGCAGGGCTTCATGGACTTCGCCGCCCCGATCACGCCGGGAGAGGTTGCCGCGAAGAAGGAGGCGGACATCAAGGCCAAGGCGAAAGCCGCCATCGAGTTCCGCCTGAACCGCAAGCTCGTCGGCGGCAACATCGAGACGCAGACCGATGCGTTCGGGCCAAAGGAGGGCGAAACCATGTCGCTGTTCGCGGAAGCGCCGCACCCGTTCTACTCCGCGCTCACGAAGACCGTCCAATCGATCCCGCAGTTACAGATGACCGTGCAGCAGGCACGGGCAGCGATCGAGAAGGGGGCGAAGAAGGATGAGATCGCGATGAGCGGCATCTTCACCGACCCGCTGAGCCCGCTGTTCCGCATCAACCGCCTACTCGAAGGCGCGACGCTGAAAGGCAAGCCGATCACAGATTCCACCGCACGACCGGACAGCGACAAGGTGACGAAGGCGGAACTGATCAGCTACGCGCTGGAGCGGCAGGCGACGGTGCAGGATGTGGTGCTGGGGAAACCGGTGACGCCAGCGGAGCAGGAGCAATATCAGCAGATGAATGACAAGGTGGCGGAAATTAACACCGCGATCACAGAGGCGACGGACGGTGAAATCACCGTGCGTGATTTGGTAAGCGGAAGCCGCCATCCGACCGAATTGAACGACAAGGCACGAGACCTATGGAACGAGCGCGGTGATTTACTTTCCCGTCGGCAGGACATGATGGAGGAGGCGCAAAAAAGTGCGCCGACCCATTTTGGAAGATACCAACTCCCCGGCGCGGACGAGGGGAGCTACCGGGAGATGTTTGTGACGTGGCCGGAGAGCGGGCCATTGAGAAAATTGAAGGATGCCCAAGTCGCCGCAGCCAATGCTGGCAAGTGGGAGGAAGCATCACGCATTCAAGGAGAGATAAACGAGATGGCACCTTCGGCGGCACATGAAGGAATCTGGCGCGACGGCCACTCGCAATACTCGGACATCGCGAACCCCATCGTCCGCATCCGGCGCAACATCCGCACGGTGCCGAAAGAATCACGGGCAGGACTCGGGATCAGTGAGGGTGCCAATCCAGATGGCGGACGGGAACAGTTGCAGAATCTCCTGAGCGGAAACGATTCGGCTCTCTCTGCGCTGAATGGAGTGAACCCGTTTGTGCTGCGGGTCATCCAGAACGATAAGGTTCGCGGCGCGGTTGTCGCGAATCTTCCCGTTGATGTGGTGAACATGCTCTCGGCGAAGAAACTTTCTCCCAACGATCTTTTCGGCAAAAAGACGATGGCCGATATGGGGCTTGCCGGAGACAGTGGTGTGAAGGTAGGTGTTGGACTCGTTGAGGCGCTTCGCAAGACCGGTGCATCGGCGCGAGCAAAAGTTCTTGAGTCCCTTCTTCGCGGGAATGATCAGGAAGTTCTTCCCGCAGTTCGAGCAAGTGACCTCAGTGCTGCGGAAGTTCGGATGATCCTTTCCGCGAAGGGCGTGAATGAGGGCGAGTCCAGCCCATCCCTTGCGACTGTTCCGAAGACGGGCGCAACAGGTGAACGAACACGTCTCGGAAATCTTGTCGGTTCGTCCGGTGAAGGTCTTCCCGCACCACTTGCAGAGCTTTTGGATTCGCATGATTCGCTAGTGAAGCAGAACAAGGAGGAAATGCAAGGGACATCTCGGATTTATATGATCGAGGAGATGCAAGGGCCGGGCAAGGGCGAGCAGGAGAAGATGCCGCCGGAGCTTCGCAAGCGCATCTACGAGATCGGCATGAAGCGGGCGCTGCGCGATGCCGTGGACGAGGGCGCGGACGCGATTGCGTGGACCACCGGCGAGCAGCAGGTGGAAAGATACCCCGGCGTCGAGAAGCAGGTTGAGTCGATTCGATGGGGGACAGTTCTTGCGGGAAGCCCGTCCCATAACGAGGGGCAGGTGAAATGGTTGAGCATCACGCCCAAAGAAGGCGGACAGATCGACCTTTCACTGGATTCCAACGGAACGGTGGTTGAGGCAAGGGGAGGCAAGGCGGAGCGGCTTTTGAAGAAGAACATTGCCGAAGTCATCGGGAAGGACGTGGCACAAAGAATTGTCGATGAAGAAAAAGGCGATCTTGCAGGCGAAGGATTGAAAGTCGGCGGCGAGGGATTGAAGCGGCTCTATGATGTGATGCTCCCGGCCATCGCGAATGATCTGGCGAAGAAGTTCGGGGTGAAGGTGGGGAGGGCGGAGATTGAGGACGTTGAAAATTTAAAGAAATACGTCCAAAATTATACTGCTTGGTTGGAGTATGTAGATCCTGACGGATTGACATCCAGAGATGAGTTTTATGCAATGACAGAAGCTGAAAAAATTGCTGCTGTGCCAAGGGACGAGTTATTCACTACCAGCGTCCACTCCCTCCCCATCCCCGAAGCTCTCAAGACGCAGCAGCGGACGCAGGGGAGTGCGCTGTTCGCCGAAGCGCCGACGGCAGGCGCAACCGACCGCCAGCAAAAATTGGCCGCCGCAGCGTGGAAAGCGAAGGGCGTCGAGTCGTCCTATTTCAAGAAGTGGCAGGGCAAGGCCGAGCTTTATCGAATCGGCGACGACCTAATCAGCGCCGAGAACGGCAAGCCGGTGGTGGTGGAAGGATTCCACGGCACGACGCACGACTTCGCGGCAGTCGATCCAAGCAAGGCGAATGTCGAAAACGACATGGGCCAGGGCTTCTACGTCACCAACACGCCAGAGGACGTGCAGGAAAATTACGCCGGCGAGGGGCCGGACCTCACAAACAGAATCGAGCGCAAGGCGGAGCAGTTGTATTCCGAAATTTCAAACATGACCGCCGACGAGGCGATGGATGCGTATGGTATTACCGAGGATGAATTGACGGATATTCAAGACAGCGGAAGTTTTGATTACACCTCCGGCTCCATCAAGGAACTGGCTCGCAAGGAACTCACGCAGCACGGCGGCGCGACGATGAAGGTGTTCGTGAAGCTGGAGAACCCGCTGAAGCTCGGCGAGAACGAGCCTTACTGGGACAGCGAATGGCCAGCCGATGAGAACGGCGACCCCGTAGGCGAACCCACCGGCAAGATGATAGATTTCCTTCAAGCCATCCGAAACGAGTCTCGCCGCGACGTGGACTTGTCCGCGCTGGACGATGTGGCAATGGACGGCATGAAGGCAGGCAAAGCCATCGCAGAGGCGAAGAAGGCGCTCGGGGACTCGGAAGATGACAATGGCGATCTGAACGGCAACGAGATAATCCGCACCGCCATTGAGCGCATGGGCTACGACGGCATCCTCGACGGAACGGTGGACGAGAAGTTCGGCTACAAGAAGGGACTCGGCAAGCCAATGAAGGGTGTCGGTCCTTCGACCGTGCATGTCATTGCGTTCTGGCCTGAGCAGGTAAAGAGCGCCACCGGAAACCGCGGCACATTTACGAAGGGCAGCCGATCCATGTTGGAGGCCGCAACGCCCGAAAAGCAGAAGCAGCTCGAATTTGCGGGTGAAATGTTCACCGATGCGGTGCAGCTTGGGGCGCACTACATCCAGACCGGCAGCCATCGGTTCACCGAGTGGGCCGAGAAGATGCGCGAAGATTGTGGTCCGAAAATCGAAAAATATCTCAAGAGCATTTATGAAACAGCCAAAGTCACAATCGAGTCTCCTCGCGGCGAGAGCGTTGAGGGAAGGCCCCCCGGCCTTGAAAGAGGACTACGACCGCCCACCGAGCGAATTGTCACCGCACGAGCGGAGCATACTCAACATGCCGACGAATCGGTTATCCCCGACGAACTCAAGCCCCACCTCGACGAACACCAGCGACAGGGAGCAGCCGCCGGAATAGCGAGCATGGAGAAGATCGGCGGGTTCCTGAACGCCGATGGAACAGGGGCAGGCAAGACACGGCAGGCGCTCACGGTCGCCAGTCACTTCGCCAAACAAGGGAAGCGCGTCGTCATCGTCACCAAGGCGGAGACGATCAAGCAGGACTGGAAGAAGAACACGTTCGGCGGGAGCTACGGCTTCGACAGCAAGGCGATGGGCATTCCGCTCGACCTCGTGCGCGACGGGAACGTGAAGCCCGGCAAGATCGGCATCACGACGTACCAGAATCTTTCCGACGTGGATCGTAATTCGGGACCGGACACCGTGCTGATTTTCGACGAAGCGCACGCCCTGAAGAACGACAGTCAGCAGGCGAAATACGGGATGAGCGCCACGCAAAAGGCGAGCAAGGTGATGTTCATGTCGGCAACCCCAGCGGACAAGGCCGAGCATATTTACTACTTGGCAGGAATCGGAATCATGGAGGGCAAGACGGTTCAGAAGGCGCTCGAAGACCTCGGCATGAAACTTGTCACGGTGAAGAAGCGCGACAAGAACGGCCGCCAGTACGAAGTAAAGTTTTGGGCACCGGACGGCAGGGTTTCCGACACGGCGCGGAACGCAAGGTTCAGCGCGCTGTTCAATCGCATGACGGCCAAGGGCGCGATGATCAAGCGCGAGATCAGCATGGATGGCGTCCACGTCAATATGCTGCGCGTGTCACTCCCGCCAGAGGGCCACGATGTTCAGCAGGACATTCTCCGGCACTTCGACGCCACGCACATTGACGATCTTCAGGGGCTCAAGAGGGCGATCGTGCTCGGTCACATGCGCAGGCAGCAGGAGCCGTTCAAGATCGCCTCGACCGTGATGCTCGCACAGCGCGAGATGGAGCAGGGGCGGCAGGTGGTGATCTTTGTGTCCCGCGTGAACGCATCCGAAGTCGGCAAGTGGGTGAAGGGACTGGACGGCGAACGCTACCGTGACATTCTGATGAGCAGCGAAGGGACGGCAAAAACCCTGGCTGAAGCAATGCGCGACGCCGGCATTCACGACATCGCGGAGATCCACGGCAACGCGGATCAAAACTCACTGGAAGCGATGGCAGACTTCCAATCCGGCAAGAAGCGCGTCGTCATCGCCACCATCGAAAGCGGCGGCACCGGGATCAACCTCGACGACATACTCGGAAACCGCCCGCGCTCCATGATCATCGTCACGGCCCCGTTCGACGCCGTGGGCAACGTGCAGGCCGCCGGGCGCATCTGGAGGCTGAAGACCATGAGTGGCGCGAATCTGTTCTACCTTTTCGGCAATACCGACGTGGATGAGTGGAACAAGGACATCATCGGATCGAAGATGGCGATGCTCGGCGCGGTCGTGGAGGGACAGGTGCGCAAGCTCGACGTGTCCGACCCTGAACAGGTGAGCCTCGACGATTTCCATTCCTCAGTTGCGCCGGTATCAAACGAAGGATCGCCCCGCGGCGAGATGCCGGAAGGCAACGCATTCCCGACGCTCGACTGGAAGCCGTTCAAGACCAAGGCAGGCAAGGACAAGTTCGTGGCCGACGCGACGCCGGAATTTTGGAAATGGTGGAAGGCGAACGGCGAGCGCAACAACTCCGAAGGCGTGTCTATCAATAAGGGGGGTGGCAAATGGCAGGTGTGGTCAGACCGTGAAATCGGAAGCACTGAACTCTCCGCCGCCGCGCCGGATTCATTTGACAAGCCGACAACCAACAAACCCAATGAACCAGACACAAATTCCCGTGAAGAAAATCCCGCCCCCGATGCCGAAGAAATCACCGCTCGCGGCTCGCGCGATGCAGGAGCGATTCAAGAAGACGAACTTTTCACCGGAAGTGAAGGGCTGGATGAAAAGCAACGTGAGGCGTCCCGACTAATCGAGGGATTCAGCCGCGCATCCAGAGAGGGAAGTAGTGCGCAAGGCGGGGCTGGTGTCAACGCTGATTCTTCGCGTGGGGTGGTTCTCGCGAAGCCGGTGCAAACGGCGGCGGCGAATGATGCGGAATACATGGACGCCGTGAAGCGCGGGGACATGGAGACGGCGCAGCGCATGGTGGATGCGGCGGCGGTGAAGGCGGGGTATGACCGCCCAGCGTGGCATGGAACCCGGCGCGATTTCGACTCGTTCGACATAGACGCGAGATCCGCAACGGATTACGGCTTTGCGGGAAGAGGATTCTATTTCACGCCGGATAAAAACGCCGCGAAGGCATACGCCGGACTAGATGAGTGGACACTTGGCGAACCGGGATACCAACCCGAGAAATCGGCGCGTGTTATCAATGCCTATTTGAATCTGCAAAACCCGCTTGTTGTGGACGCGAAAGATTGGAGCGCGGAGAACAAGCAGCAGGCCGAAGCGTTTAGGCAACAGGCAATCAACAAAGGACACGACGGGATTATCAGGACGGTGAGAGGAAGGATCGACGCGAACGCCGAAATTGTTGCGTTCTACCCCTCCCAGATCAAATCCGCAGACCCCGTAACCCGCGACGAATCGGGCGTGATCCCGATCTCGAAACGCTTCAAGCCCGACAGTGACTCCATCCTCCACGCCGCCGCGCCGGAAAGAAAAGCCGCCGACGCCGTGGCCGCAGGCGCGAAGGGGCGCGAGGAGACGAAGGACGACCGCAAGGCGGCGCAGGCCGCCACGTTCGCGACGAAGCCCCCGGGTGTCGCGTCGCAGATTTGGGATGCCATCAAGACCGCGGGCAGCGCGACGAAAAGGTGGTGGGGCGAGATGCCAGCCTACGACACGATTGACAAGGCGATCGGGCAATGGCTCGGGGCAGGGGACAGCGCACCGCTCAAGGGCACCGACATCGTGATCCCCGGCAGGCAGAAGGCCGCGCACGAATCCCGCAAGCTCGTGGAGACGATCGTGAAGCAGTTCCCGAACGTGCTGACGCGCCAGGCGATCAGCCGCTACATGGAGGCCGACGGCGACAGGACCACGCTGCAAAAGTGGGCGGACAAGTCGAAGCCGGAAATGAAAACGGTGTATGAGCGCGCGCTGAACCTGAACGCCGCGGAGAAGGCGATGGCGGACACGGCCAAGACGTTCTTCAAGGAGAAGGGCGAGGAGGCGCAAAAGCTCGGGCTGCTCGGCAACCTGCTGGAGAACTACGTCACGCACTTTGTCGAGAAGGCGCCGGCCAACCAGCGCAGCGGGCTCATGGCGCGCATCCTCGGCGATCTCGCCAGCGACACGCCCGCGAGCAAGCTGAAGACGAAATTTGACCACGCCATCAAGCGCGTGTTCTCGAGCATGTTCGATCTGGAACAGGAAGGCCACTCGCTGCGCGGCGGCGGCGACATCGCAGGCACGCTCGCAGCCTACGCGCAGGCGGCGAACAACACGGTCGCGGATCGCGTGTTCGTGAAGTCACTCACCGACATCATGGCGCGCGACGGCCGCCCGATGGCAGTGCCAAGCGGGGCCGTGACGCTGGTGGAAGACAAGCCGATGGTGGACAAGGACGGAAACCCCGTTCTTTACAAGCAAGGGGATCGAAAGGGCGAACAAAAGACGCAAGAGGGAGCACTGTTCATCAAGCCGCACGCACGCCCATCGGATACCTCTGATTATCGTTCGATCTCGCATCAGGCTCTCCGCAAGTGGAAGTGGCTCGGCAAAGACAGCGGCGATACAGACGTTCTGGTGGAGGGCGAACTGCTCATCCACCCCGACCTCTACAAGCGGCTGAAAAACACGCTCGGCACCTCGGCGCTGAACAACGTGCCGATCATCAAGGCCGTCGGCGAGTTTCAGGCCATCGTGAAGCAGCTCATGCTTTCGTTCTCGCCGTTCCATTTCGTGCAGGAGGGCACGCACGCCATCGGCCACAAGGTCAACCCCTTCAAAGTGACGGAGATCGACATGGACGATCCGGCGACACGCGAACTCGTGAACGCCGGGCTCATGCTCGCGAACTGGAACGCCAAGGCGGAATTTGGCGAGGGACTGACGGCGAACGGCATGGAAAAGCTGCTCTCTCACATCGGACTCGGGAAGCTCGGGAAGCTGAACGACACGATGAGCGCGTTCCTTTTCGAGAAGTACATCCCCGGACTGAAGATCGCGATGGCGAAGCAGGCGATGGTGCGCAACATGGAGCTGTTCAAGAAGGAACTGGCCTCCGGCAAGATGACGCGCGAACAGGTCGCACAGAAGACCGCGCAGCAGGCCAACGACGCATTCGGCGAACAGAACAACCTCTACGCGGGCAACAACCCGACGCGCCTGCACGTCGAGCGCCTGCTTTTCCTCGCCCCGGACTTCCTGAAGTCGCGCGCCAAGTTCTTCGCCGATGCGTTCCGCAAGCACGGCGGCGAGCAACGCAACGCGCTCATCCTGCTCGCCGTCGTCCTCGCAGTGACCGCGAAGCTCCTTGAGCGGATGCTGACCGGCAAGAACGATTGGGAGAAGCCATTCAGCGTGGTGACAGATGACCGCGAATACGAGCTGCGCAGCGTCCCCGGCGACGTGATCGCGATGCTCAAGAACACGCGGCAGTTCGTCATGGGGCGCATTTCCCCGCTCATCAGCCGCACCGCACTCGAAGCGGCCACCGGGCGCGACTGGCGCGGCCAGCAGCGTTCCGGCGCGCAGCAGGTGAAGGATCTCGCGATGGTGCCGCTTCCGCTCGCCCTGCGCGGCGTGATCGACCCGGAGGCACCGGACATCTCCATGAAGGAGTCGCTGATCAGTTCCTCGGGACTGCGCACAATCCGACACAGCGAAATCACCAAGGCCCGCAAGCTCGGGCGCGAGTGGCAGAAGGCCAACGGAAGCGAGCATGTGGACGAAGTGCATCCGCCGTCGAAATACGTCGGGATCAAGAACGCGCTCGAAGACGGCGACAGCGCGCGGGCGATGAAGGAATACGGGAAGCTGCTCGCCACGATGCCGAAGGATAAGGCGGACACCGGGTTCCGCTCGTCGCTCATGAAGCCGTTCAGCGGGAGCCTCGCGAACGAGAAGGCGTTCGTCGCTTCACTCGATGCCGACGACCGCGCCACGTATCAGGCGGCGATGACGAAGCGCGGACGGATGCTGGCAGCCTTCACGCGCATGTCCGCGACGACGCGCGCGCCGGCCAATGCGCCGCGGGCTGCAGCGAAGGCCGCGCCGACCAGGAGCCGCGCGCTCACGGCGAAGGAGTTCTTCAGGTAGGATTTTCCGCTTGCCAACGCGCGGGGAACATCCGAATCATGACCGCAGTTCTTTGAGTTGCGCGGGGAACCGGGGCAACACCTCGAAAGGGTGCCGGGTCCAGCCTAAGCGGTCCGCAAAACCGCGAAGCGGGTAGCAGCCGCCCGCGCATCTCAGAGAACAAATCGCAGGGTGGCGCAGTCCGGTAGCGCGCTTGGCTCATACCCAAGAGGACGCGGGTTCAAATCCCGCTCCTGCAACCAATTTCCGGCTTGACTCCGCGAAACCGATGCAGGACGCGGCGGGCACTCATGGAACTTCCCAAGCCACAGCCCGCGTTTGACGGGAACGATTTCACCGTTCTGCCCCCGGCCCCGGCGCCGACGCGGTTCAAGACGAACCTGCAACTCACGCCCGACCAACGCGAGGAACTGAAACACCGATGCCTGACGCGGATCGCCGAGCTTCAGCGCGAGATGGGACTGAGCGGCGAGGGCGCGGTAAACGGCGGATCGTGGATGGACCGGCGGAAGCGGTATCAGGATCTCTTTGACAACGACAACTCCTGGCGCGCGGCGATGTATGGCGGCGTCTTCGACAAGAGCAACCTGACGCTCGGCACGGCGCAGCGGTTCGTGCGCGAGATGCACAGCAAGGCCGCGGACGACCTTCTCGGCACGCGCCCATTTTTCGCCGCGGTGAAATATCAGAAC
Organism: Verrucomicrobiota bacterium; assembly: GCA_014189875.1. Taxonomy (GTDB): domain Bacteria; phylum Verrucomicrobiota; class Verrucomicrobiia; order Chthoniobacterales; family Chthoniobacteraceae; genus SXWH01. Next base: position 18,732 of record BJFP01000021.1, read on the forward strand.
GTGGGCGACGACCAGACAGCGCGCGCGGTGGAGGAACTGGTGCAGCAGCGCGTGGACCAGAGCGACGTGCAGACGGAACTTCGATCCGCCGTTCGCAGCGCACTCATCCGCAACGAGTGCGTGGTGAAGATCCGCTGGATCAAGCGCAGCACGCCCTACGTCGGCCCCGCGGTGGTGCTCGTGGACGCGAACGGCGAGCCGATCAAGACACCGAACGGCCTCATGGTCTATGAGAACGACGACTTTCTCCCTGATCCGAACGTGGAGGAGGTGGCGCGACTGGAGAAGGATCCGCTGTTCGCGATGCGGCAGGGGGAGTTTCAATACAAGCAGTTCGACCGGCTCCCGCAGGAGTTGATCCAATTTGAGGGCGTCGAGTGCCGCGAAGTGGACTACCGATCATTCCTCTGCCCGCTCCGGTGCCCGGACATTCACGAGGCGGACGCGGTGTTCCAGCTTTACGACGACACGCCGCAGCGCATCAAGGAGACCTACGGCGAATACGAGGGCTTCGACGAGTATTGGGCCGGCAGCGTGACCGACGAGGGCAGCGGTGAAATGCGCGCGAAGGAGACACACGGCGAACAGCGCGATACCGTCGTGAGCCGCCTGAACATCTTCCGGCGCATGGCTGAGTGCTACGTGCGCTTCGATGCCGACGGCGACGGATTCGAGGAGGAGATTTTCTGCGTGCTGGACCGAAGCTGCGAAGACCTCGTGTATTACGAATACCTCGCGAACGTGATGCACAAGCGCCCGTTTGAAGCGATCCCCGGCGTCGCGCGCGTGCCGAACCGCTGGTATGGCGAGGGCGTGATCCAGGCGGTGATCGATCAGGACACCTACATTGACGCGCAGTTCAACCGCTTCAACATCAAGGACAGCAAGGAGAACAGCGTCACATTCCGCGACCCGATGGCGGTGCGCGAGTGGAAGAACGGCGCACAGGTGGAATTTGGCGGCGACAAGATTTACGACGTGGAGCCGGGCTACGACAAGGATCACCGCCCGCCGATGTGGAACGTGAACCTCACGGAGAAATCCGAGATCGGGCTGGAACTGCTCCAGATGGCGCAGCAGCAGCTCAACCTGATGTTCGGCGTGATCGGCGCGAAGGACGCCAGCGCGAGCGACCTGAATAGCAGCCGGACGGCGACGGGCATCCTAAACATCGAGCGCACGAGCAACCTGCTCATCAAGAACAGCGAGATCCAGCACCAGAAGGCGATCATCGGGATCATGGGCCAGGTGGTGACAATCGTGCTCGAGAACATCCGCGACACGGAGCTTCTACTTTCCAAGGACGGCAAGATGCTGCTCACGATCAACCGTGAGGAGGCGCGCACCATCGATCGGGAAATCCGACTCCTGCTCACGCGCTCGCGTTCGTCCGAGATGCTTTCCACGAATCAACAGGCGCTCGCCGTGGCGGAGAAATACCACATGATGCGCGCGCAGATGCCGGAAGTGGCGCGCACGCTGCGTCCGCTATTCCTCTCGCAACTCAAGGCGCTCGAAGTGGCCGATCCCGATGAGCTTTGCCCGAACATCGCCGACGACGAGATCAAGTCGTGGCAGGAAAAGAGCCAGCAGTCTGCACAGGCGCAACTCCGCCGCGAGACTCGTGAAGCCATCGCCTACAAGGACTGCCCGCCGAGCGTGCAGGCGCAATGGGAAACGGAGATGGGATTCCAGCCCGCGAGCCCCGAGGAGCGCGCGCAGAAGGCCAAGCAGGACTTCACGCTCAAAAATCCCGAGTTTGTCATGCCGGCGGTTCCGCAGCCCGGCGCGCACGGCGCGGAAGAAGCCGGCGAAACCGAAACCGGAGCACCCGCGCAGTGAGCCCCACCCAGGCGCACAACCACAAGATCGCCGCCGAAGGGCTTGGTCGCATCACCCGCCTGATCGCGCAACCGGACTTCATCTGGTTCCTGCGCGAAGCGGCCGGGAAGGAACTCACGAGGCTCGACAATCTCATCCATGACCGCAAAGAATCGAAGGAAGATCGCGAGGCCGCACTGTCCGAATGGCTCGCCGTGAAGCGGCTCGCCGAGTGGCCGGAAACCTTTGCGAATGACTGCGGGAAAACCCTCGGGCACGAGCACCGAATTACGCTTGACATCACCGAACCGAAACCGGACGCAGCCCGCGCCACCGAAACCACCACCTAATCCATATGCGAACCCTCGACCTCAACTCGATCTACGACGTGAACGGCGGCGTGTACGTGACCGGCACAAGCGCCAACATCGGCCCTTACTCCGGCATCATCGCCCACACCGACACCGTGATCGCGTCCCTGACGTGCTCCAAGTGGACGGGATCGCCTGCATCCGTCACCGTGAAGGCGGGGGCGTTCCTGATGTTCCCCGGCGGCGCGACCGCCGTGACGCTCACCAGCGGAACCTGCACCTTGATGAATCGCCCCGCCTCACAATAACCCCCGCGCCGGCTCGACCTCACCGGGCTTCACGACGTTTAGCGGAACAATACTTCCAATATGGGACTCACCTGCACGCTGACCGGAACCATTTACCGCGACGACGGCGCGGTGGCAACAGGCGCGGTGGTGAGCTTCACGCTCTGCGCGCCTCGGAACACGCACTGGACATCGAACAACCGCGTCGTCCTGCGTGCGGTGCTTTCCGCGACCACCGACGGGAGCGGGAACTTCTCGCAGGTGGTCGCCCGGAACGATGAACTCACCCCGGACGGAACGTATTGGAAGGTGGAATGCGCCGAGGCCGCGCTGTTGAAGCACATCGCAGCGAACGAGGACACGCTGGATGTGATCGACGCGGCGGATCTGGATGCCTCCGCGCAGGTGTTCAGCGGATTGGACGACCCGGATGCGGATTGGGTGGCGCACGGGCACGCGCAGACGCTCACGGCGGCGGAAAAGCTGCAAGCCGCAACGAACCTCGGACTGAACCTGTCTGCGTCGCAACTGCTCGGACAGGCTTCGAGCGGCGGCACCGGGCTTCCGGTCGCTGTCGCGCTCGGCACCGGCCTGGCGATGAGCGGCACGACGCTGAATGTCACTCTCAGCACGAGCCTCACGGTCGGCACCACGGCCATCGCCAGCGGCACCAGCGGGCGCATCCTCTACGACAACGCGGGCGTGCTTGGGGAGCTACCAGTCGGCACCGGAGTCGCGACGGCACTGGCGGTCAACGTGGGCAGCGCAGGGGCGTTCCTGACATCGGCTGTAACATCCATCACCGGCACAGCGAACGAAATCACCGTGACCGGCACGACGACGCCGACGCTCTCGCTTCCGAGCGCGCTGACATTCACCGGCAAGACGGTGACGGGCGGGACGTTCGACTCAGGCGCAT
>BJFP01000022.1 GCA_014189875.1 Verrucomicrobiota bacterium
CGCCGGCGCCTCCGGCCGCAGCTGATCGCGCAGCAACAGCCGCCCGAGCATCGTGCGCGACGCAAACCATACCTCGCTCGCCTGCTCCGCCTGCGGCGGCAGTGCCACGCCAGGATGCACCGATGCGACGAGATCGCGATGACCGAGGATCGCAGTCTCGCCACGCCAGTTCGCGCGGACGCCCTGCCCCGCAACCGTCTCCGATTCCGTCGGCTGCTCGACTGCAAGGCTGCGGTGATTCGCTGCACGCGCGATCGAGCGCGACATCGGGTGATTCGAGATGCGCGCGAGATTCGACGCGGCGAGCAGCACCTCCTCCTCCGAGCCTTGCAGTGCCTCGACGCCGATGAGTTCGAGCTTTCCGCGCGTGAGTGTGCCCGTCTTGTCCATGGCCACCACGGTGATGCCCGCGAGATTTTCGATCGCCGCGCCACCGCGGAAAAGCACGCCGTTGCGCGCACCGAACGCAATCGCGGAGAGGATCGCAGACGGCACCGAGAGCACGAGCGCGCAGGGCGACATCACCACGAGCAGCGTCATCGCGCGGTAAAATGCGCTCTCGTGCGCCTGCTCGCGGACGAACGGCGGCGCGCCGAACGCGAGCCACCACACGAAGAAAACAGCCGTGCAGACGCTGAGCACGATCGCCGTGTAGCGCGTGCCGAAGCGGTCCGTGAACCGCTGCACGGGCGCCTTGAGATTCTGCGCATTTTCGATGAGCCGGATGATGCGCTGGAGCGCGCTGTCCTCCGCTGCGCGCTGCACACGCCCCTCGATCACGCCCCACAAGTTCAGCGTGCCCGCCAGGCAGGTGTCGCCGGTGATTTTCGGAATTGGCTCGGCCTCGCCGGTGAGCATCGCCTCGTCGCACGCGCTCTCGCCGCGCTCCACGAGGATGTCCACGGGCACCTGTTCGTTCGCCGTCACGCGCACATGCTGGCCGGGGGTCAATTCCGCGACGGGCACTTCTCGCTCGACGCCATCCTCGATCAGCCGCGCGAGCTTCGGCGCATTTTTCAGCAGCGCGCTGATCTCGCGCTGCGTGCGCCCGTGCGCGAAACGCTCCATCGCGCCCGATGCCGAGAAAAGGAACAGCAGCACCGCGGCCTCGCGCTGCTCGCCGATGAACATCGCGCCGAACGCGACGAGCCACATGAGAAAATCCGTGCCGAACTCGCGCACGCGCACGCCGGCCCAGACCTTTGCCGTGAGATCCCATCCGCCCGCGAAATAGGCGATCGCGACGCTCGCCAGGGAAAAATCAACGTGCGTCTTGCGCAGCAGCAACGCCGCAACTGTGAAGACAAGGCACACGGCGGAACGCACCGCGATCCCCTTCCAATCACCGCTTTCGTCACGCTCAGTCGTTTCCATGCTCATCGCATTTGCATCCAAATTTGACGGTCATCCTGAGCGGAGCGCGGAGCGAGCGGTGGGCGAGTGGAATAGTCCTCCCGGCTGTCGGAGTCGGGCGGGCGTCTCGCCTGCGCAGGCGCGTGAGGACAGGCGAGACGCCTGTCCCACTCAACTGCGCCGCCCTATTTGTAGCCATACGCGAGCGCCCAGCGGTTTTTCTTCGCCTTGGACTGCTCGACGCTGAACACGATGAAATACGTCCCTGTCTTCTTCGGCGTGATTTTCACCGCGGCCATGTTGCCGCGCTGCCACGCTTCATTGTCCGCAATCTTCCCGGACGGATCGTAAACATGCACCGTGACCTGCGCGGAATCCTCGTCGCTCGCGAGCCAGAACCAGTAGCTGTTCCCCGCGAAGAGCTGGTGCTTCACGACGCTCGGCTGCTTCGTGACGACCGATCCCGCCCAGTATTCCTGGCGGACGAGGTAGCCTTCCTTCACCGCGGCGGTTGCGGCTTCCATCGCGCGGGAATGGGCGTCGTCCACATAGGCGAATGCGACGGGCAGCGCGATTGCGGTGAGGAGGATCAAAAGGAGGCGTGTGGGCGTTTTCACGGTGGGTTTTACTTGCTGCGGATGAGTGTCACGAGGCGTCCGGCGATGGCGGCGATTTCCTTCACGGACTTCGCGGAGATTTTTTCGTTCCCTCCGAGGAGCGGCTCGATCTCGGAGAGGCCCTGCCGGACTTTGCCGACGACGCGGTTCGAGCGCAGGCGGGATTTCATTCCGTCCACCTGCTTTTCAAAGTGCTCGACGAGCCCGGGCTGGTGCAGCAGCTCCGCGCCGCGCACGCTGAAATCCATGGTCACGACCTGTGCGAGGACATCGGTGCCACGCAGCCATCCGCCGAGACTCACAAGCTGCGCGAGCGGCTCGCTGTTCAGCTCGATCATCGCCTCGCGCACGTCGGTGAGCGCGCCGTCGAGTTCGGTGCGGACACGGTTCCATCGCTTCTTGTCTGCGAATTCGATCACGCTGTTTGCGCGGCGCACGACCGCCTTGCGCACGCCGATCGCTTCGGAAAAAATGAGGATGGCGCGGCCGAGTTCCTTCACCTCCTCGGTGTCCTCCGCTTCCACGGCGATGAGGCCCTCGGCGATGATCACGCCGAGCATCATCGCGATCTGCGGCGCCTCGCCGGCCGGCTTCGCCTTGCTCGTGTCGCGATGGATGAGGCCCGCCCATCGCGGCCTGCCGAGCTTGTCGAGCACGGCGAAGATTTCGTTCGGCACCGGAACCACGACACGATCGATCACCTTTGCCTGCGATGGCAGCTGCTCCACATCAATCTGCGCGGGCGGCGGCGGCAGCGGTGCGCCGAGCGCGGATGCGGCGAGGGCGACGGTGGAGAGGATTGCAGGAAAATTCATGACGTTTGGAAGTGTGGCCGGATGCGCGCCTTTCGCTCCACGGAAATTGGCGCAAACCGCTCGGCCTTTGCGAGGAGAATGTGGGCGGGTCGCAAACCTCGCCCGCATTTCACAGCAGCAGCTTGCAAGCCGCGATCGCGCACGCGGTCGCGATGATGTCGGCTGTGAGACCCACGGCGACGGCGTGGCGCGTCTTGCGGATGCCGATGCTGCCGAAGTACACCGCGAGCACGTAGAAGGTCGTCTCGGTGCTGCCGTAGATCGTCGCGGCCATGCGCGCGAGCATCGAATCCGCGCCGTGCGTCTTCACGATGTCGGTGAAGATTCCGAGCGACGCACCGCCGCTCAGCGGACGCATCGCCGCGAGCGGCAGCAGGTCCGGCGGAAAGCCGACCGCCATGAGCGCGGGGCGCAGCGAATCCGTGACCGCCTGCACCACGCCCGCGTGGCGCAGCAGGCTGATCGCCACGAGCATCGCGACGAGGAACGGGATGATCCGCTTCGCCGTATCGAACGCCTCCTTCGCGCCCTCGCAGAACTGCTCATACACCTTCACTCCGCGCAACGCGGCTACGAGCGGGATGAATGCGAGCAGGAACGGCACCGCGAGCATCGAGAACGCCTTCAGCACCCGCAGGCCCGTGCCGATGTCCGGCCAGAAAACTGCGTGCCGCCATTTCGCGCCGAGCATCGCGGGGAGCGCGTCCGCATTCGCCGGCCATACGAGCGCGAAGAGCATCCACGCGATTGCGGCTAGAAAAACCGCGAGCGCCGCGCGGCCCCCGCGTGTGAGCGGGCGCGATTCGATTTTCTCGACGGCGATCTCCGCGTCCACGGCCGCAGTCGTCGGCTCCGCAGCGTCGGCATCGGGATGCGCCTGGAAATTTTTCCACCGCGAGAGCACGCGCGCGGCGGTGATGCCGCACACCATCGCGACCGCCGTCGCGAGGATCGCGGGCACGACAATGTTCGACGCGGCGTGCCCGCCCTGCACGACGAGCACGCTGATGGCGGTCGTGGGGATGAGTTGCAGACTCGCGGTGTTCACGGCGAGGAATGTCACCATCGAGTTGCTCGCGACCGTCGGGTGCGGGTTCAGCTTTTGCAGCAGCGCCATCGCGCGCAGGCCGAGCGGCGTCGCGGCGTTGCCGAGGCCGAGCATGTTTGCGGACATGTTCATCACGATCGCGCCCATCGCGGGATGCTCCACCGGCACGTCGGGGAAAAGGCGGCGCATCACGGGACGCAGCGCACGTGCGATCTGCTGCACGAAGCCCGCGCGCTCCGCGAGCCGCATCATGCCGAGCCAGACCGCCATGAGTCCTACGAGCGGCAACGCGATGTTCATCACCGCGTCCTTCGCCGTGGTGAACGCGCCCTCGGTCATCGCCTCCAGCCGCCCGGTGAACCCGCCGACGAGCACGGCAGTGAGCACGAGGGCGAGCCAGATGAGGTTGAGCATCGGCGACGTGTTGCAGAAAGGGCGCTCGATGACGAGTGACGAGTGACGAGTGCAGGGCCGATGCGCAGTCGCGAAGTGCGCCGAAAGCAGCCCGGCATGTCTCGGGGAGCGCGTGCGCCCCGCGCGCCGTGCCGTGCGCCCCCGCACGGCACATCGGGCGTCAGCTTGTGTGCGGATCGCCTTGGGTGTCCGGATGTTTTCCGCGAGGCGCGGAAAACGGCGCGCGAGGCGCACGCGCTCCCCGAGACATGCCGGGCTGCATTTTCACGCCTTCGCCTTCTTGCGCGTCAAACAAACGTCTCCGCATCTGGACTATCGGAATGTCGGCGTGTGCTTCAGCGACGATCACCGACGGATGCAAGCATCGCCCTTCCCAAAGCGACGCAGCGTGCATATCTTCCGCGCCCTTTTCCGAAAAAGCACCATGCCGATACCCAGCATCATTGACCCGTCGCGGACGGAGCGCATCGAGTTCAGCAACGACGAAATCGCACGCTATTCGCGCCATCTCATCATGCCCGAGGTGACGCTCGACGGTCAGAAAAAGCTGAAGGCCGCGAGCGTGCTGTGCATCGGCGCGGGCGGACTCGGGTCGCCGATTTTGCTCTACCTCGCGGCGGCGGGCATCGGACGCATCGGGATCGTGGACAATGACGTGGTGGATTTTTCCAATCTCCAGCGCCAGGTCCTGCACGGCACGAAGAGCGTGGGGCGCAGCAAGTGCAAATCGGCGCGCGAGACGATCCGCGACATCAATCCAAACGTGCAGGTGGACATCTACGAGACGTATTTCACCTCGGAGAACGCGCGCAAAATCGCCGAGCCTTACGACATCATCATTGATGGCACGGACAATTTTCAGACGCGCTACCTCACGAACGATCTCTGCGCGTTCACGAAAAAGGTGAACGTGTATGGCAGCATCTTCCGCTTCGACGGGCAGGCGACAGTCTTCGCGCCGCACCTCGGCGGGCCGTGCTACCGCTGCATGTTTCCCGAGCCGCCGCCGCCGGGAATGGTGCCGACTTGCGCGGAGGGCGGAGTGCTCGGCGTCCTTCCGGGAATCATCGGCGTCATCCAGGCCATTGAGGCGGTGAAGCTCATTTGCGGCATCGGCGAGACGCTCATCGGACGGCTCGTGAGCTTCGACGCGCTCGCGATGAAGTTCCGCGAATTCAAGCTGCGCAAGGATCCGAAGTGCCCCGTGTGCAGCGCGAACCCGACGATCACCGACCTCATTGATTACGATCAATTTTGCGGCATCCCGCAGGCGCGCGCGCGGCAGGCCGAAGAAGCCGCGGTGCCCGCGGTGACGGTCGAGGAGCTGAAGGCGAAGCTCGATGGCGGCGCGAAGTTCCGGCTCATCGATGTGCGCGAGCCTTACGAGCGCGACATCTGCGGGCTGAAAAGTGCGGAGCTGATCCCGATGGCGCAACTCCCCGCGCGCATGAGCGAACTCGATTCCGCGGAAGACACGATCCTCGTCTGCAAGAACGGCGCGCGCTCGGCGCACGCGGTGAAGATGCTGCACGAGGCGGGCTTCGGCCGCGTGTGGAATGTCGCGGGCGGATTCGATGCATGGGCGGAGCGCATTGACACGAACTTTCCAAAATACTGAGCGGCGATGGACGTGCCGCACGAACTGCTGCGTTGCCCAATCTCCGCACAAGCGGTGAGTGCCGCACCGGAAGACATCGTGCGCGCATTGCAGGAACGGCAGCGCGCCGGTGCGCTGTGCACCCGCGGTGGCGAAATCGCCGCGCCGTTTGAGGACGGGCTAATCACCGCGGATGGCACTTGGCTTTACCCGATCCGCAGCGGCATCCCGGTGATGATTGCCAATGAGGCGTTTGCGATCGAACGAGGATTGTATTGAGCCTCGTTTGGTTCATGGCCCGGAGGGCCAGCGGCTAATTTCCATTCACCGTCCGGGTGAGAGAACCTGTCAACCGTTCACGCGAGACTCAATCCTGCGGACAGAGCGAATCCGCATCGTGTCGAATGGCCGCGCCGCCCGCGTTGGTTACATTTTGAAGATGCGCCATACATAGGCGGAATGGAGATGTGCAGTCTGGACGCGCGGATGGAAGTTGACGGGCACTCAGGACTCGCAAGCATGCGCGCCATGAAGGAGCACACCCACCGCGGTTCCCTGCTGTCCCGGCGCTTCCACCTCGTGCTGCTGCACTTGGCGGAGCAGGCGCGGCGCGATCTCGATGCGATGGCATCGCGTCCGGAACGCGCCATCCACGCGCTGCGGACGCGGATGAAAAACGTGCGCGCACTTTTTCTGCTCGTGAAGTCGCGAATCCCAAAGCCTGCACGGAAAGCCGCCGCCGCGCTCGCAGGGAGGCTGAAGGACGCGTTCTCCGAGCAGCGCGATGCTCATGTGATTGCGGCGCTGCGTGCAAAATTTCCAAGCCTCGATGATTCCGCCACCGGGCGAAAATCCGCGCCGCCGGACAACGGAGCGGGCAAATCGGCGAAGGCCGATGCGAGCAGCCTGATCCGGAAGGTCTCGAAGCTCGAACTGCACGTTCTCACTTGGGCCGACGTTTTCGACGGATACCTGCGAAGCTACCGCGCCGGACGGAAGGCGATGAAGGCGATGAAGGCGTGCGAACGCGGGCAGACTGCGAAGGCGTTTCACAAATGGCGGCAACCGGTGAAGGAGATGTTCTACCAGTCGCAGGTGCTGCAGCCGCTCGATGGGATGAAGCAACGCCGCAGCGCCGCGGAGCGGCTGAGCGACCGGCTCGGGGAAATGCACGATCTCCATCTGCTGCATGCGACTGCGAAAAGATCCCGCGCGAAGGACGCGCTGAAGGAGATCGCAAAACAGCAGCGCGCGCTGATACCGGCGATCTTCAGGGCGGCTGAGAAGCTCTTCGGCGAGCGCCCGCGCGAAATCGAACGTGCACTGGATCGCTGCGTGAAATTCCACCCGCTGCTCGTGTCGCAGGCGGTGCGACAGACGTAGCGCGTGGAGCAAGGTGGCCGCCGGGGACGGCTGCGCTCCATCTGCTGCGCTCCACTTGCGGCGATCCGCGCCTACTTTGCCTGCGCCTTTGCTCGGGGCTTGAGCTTCGGCCTCACGATGCGCGGCTTTCTCTTCGTTGCGCGCACCTCGCCGAGCGCGAGCGCCATGAATTCGGCCTGGCTGTCGCGCTTCGCTTCGCCCTCGGCGCGCGGCACCTGCGCGTAGCCGCCCTCGGAGTCGAGCAGCCACGCCCTCGTGTTGTCGGCAAGCTGTGCGCCGAGAATCTGGTTCACGATGCGATTGCGCAATGCCTCGTCCTCGACAGGCACGACGAGTTCGACGCGGTTGTAGAAATTTCGCGACATCCAGTCGCCGCTGCCGATGAAGACCTCGGGCTTGCCGGCATTTTCAAAATAGAAGACGCGCGAATGCTCGAGGAAACGCCCGACGATGCTGCGCACGGTGATGTTCTCGCTGAGGCCCGGCACGCCGGGTCGCAGGCAGCAGATGCCGCGGACGATGAGATCGATCTTCACGCCGGCCTGCGATGCGCGGTAGAGCGCCTCGATGGTGTTCGCGTCGCTGAGCGAGTTCATCTTCACGATGATGCGCGCGGGCTTTTTCTTCTGCGCATTTTCCGCCTCGCGCTGGATGAGCGCCTTCACGCGCTGCACGAGATCGAATGGCGCGACGAGCAGCTTGCGCATCGGCTGAAAGCGTCCGTAGCCGGTGAGGAGATTGAAAAGGTTCGTCGCGTCCTCGCCGATGTCGTTCGATGCGGTGAGCAAGCTGAGGTCGGTGTAAAGGCGCGCGGTGGTCGGGTTGTAGTTCCCCGTCGCGATGTGGATGTAGCGGCGCAGGCGGTCCTCGTCCTTGCGCACGACGAGCGTGATTTTCCCATGCACCTTGTGCCCGACGAGCCCGTACACAACATGCACGCCCGCGGCTTCGAGCCGCTTCGCCCACTCGATGTTGTTCGCCTCGTCGAAGCGCGCCTTCAGCTCGGTGACGGCGGTTACCTGCTTGCCATTCTCCGCGGCCTGCATGAGCGCGCCGACGATGCGCGCGTCGCCGCCGGTGCGGTAGAGCGTCTGCTTGATCGCGAGCACGTTGGGATCGCGCGCGGACTGCTCCAGAAAATCCACGACGGTGCCGAAGCTCTCATACGGACTGTGGATCAGGACGTCGCGACGGCGGATGGTGGAAAAAAGCGAGGAGCGGTCGCGCACTGCGGGCGCAGTGGGCGCGAGGAAAGGTGCGTCGCGCAGCTCGGGCGAATGCGTGCCCTCGCAGATCGCCATGAGGCGCGTGGGGTTCACGGGGCCGTCAATGATGTAGAGGTCGTCCTCGGTGAGGCCGAGATTTTCGAGGAGCAACTGCCATGTCGGCTGCGGGCACGCCTCGTCCACTTCGAGCCGTACGGCCTCGCCGCGGCGGCGGTTGCGCAGCTCCTCCTCGACGGCCTTGAGCAGATTGCCGGCGTCAATCTCATCCACGTACAGCTCGCTGTTGCGAGTGACGCGGAAGCACCATTGGCCGCGGATTTTTGTCCCTGGAAAAAGATCGCCGAGATAGTGGCTGATGAGCGTGGCGAGGAATACGAAATCCATCGAGCCATCTTCGCGCGGCAGGCGCACGAGGCGCGGCAGCACGCGCGGCACCTGCACGACGGCGAGGCGCGAGACGGTCTCGCCGTCCTGCTCCACGTCGAGGCTCACGCCGATGTTCAGCGACTTGTTCAGGATGTGCGGGAACGGATGCGCGGGATCCACCGCGAGCGGCGTGAGCACGGGGCGCACCTGCGTGCGGTAGTAGTCGTCGAGCCATTTGCGGTCGGTCTCGTTCAGCTCGTTGTATTCGAGGAAGCGGATGCGCGACTTCGAGAGCAACGAGCGGAGTTCGCCGCGCCAGAGGCGGTATTGATCCTCGACCATCCGGCGCACGCGCTTCGTGACCAACCGCAGGATCTCGGCGGCCGTGCGCCCCTCCATGCTGCGCTGCGCCACATCGCTTTCCATCTGCTGCCTCAGCCCGGCCACACGCACCTCGAAAAATTCGTCGAGGTTCGAGCTCACTATGCAGAAAAATTTCACGCGCTCGAGCAGCGGGTTCGCGGGGTTCGCCGCCTCGGCGAGCACGCGCTGGTTGAACTCCAGCCAGCTCAGTTCGCGGTTCAGGAAAATGTCGGGAGAAAAGTCAGTCATAGCTCGTGTTCTGAGTCCTCGCGCCATGTCGGGACATGGCCACGGCACAGCAAGCTGGCAGGACGCCTCGCCGAGGTAAAGCGCGGCAATGTGACACTTCGCAGCCGGCGATCTACGCCTCGAACTTGTAGCCGAACTCGCGCACGGTGCGGATGTGCCGCGGCTTGGCGGGGTCCGTCTCGATCTTGTTGCGCAGCGCGTTCACGAAACGGTCGATCGAGCGCGGCGTGACGGCCGCATCGTAGCCCCACACGGTGTTCATGATGAGGTCGCGGCTGAGCGCCTGGCCGGGGCGGCTCGCGAGGAAGCGCAGCAGCTCGAATTCCTTCGGCGAGAGCGGCAGCTCCTTTCCTTTCCGTGTGAAAGTGCGCGCCTCGCAGTCGAGGCGGCAGTCGCCGAATGTGTAGTTCTCCGAGGCGCTCCCGCGATTCTGGCGCCGCAGCAGCACTTCGGCGCGGGCCAGGAGTTCCTTGATCGAAAATGGCTTCGTCACGTAGTCGTCCGCGCCGAGCTTGAGGCCGAGGACGATGTCGCTTTCCTGATCCTTCGCGGTGAGCATGAGGATCGGCATCGTGAGTTTCTCCGAGCGGATGAAACGGCAGACTTCGTAGCCGTTCACCTTCGGCAGCATCACGTCGAGGAGGATGATGTCGGGCTGCCCGTCGAGCGCGGCCTTGATGCCCGCATCGCCGTCGGTCGCGGTGATCACCTTGTAACCCTCGAATTCAAAATTGTCCTTCAACCCGCGGAGCATCGCGGGATCATCTTCGACGATGAGGACGGTGGCCGGTGTGTTCATGCTCGGGAGGTTCTTTGAAGGGTGACCGTTGAGCGTAGAACGTTGGACGTCCAAAGCATGTTCGCCTTCGGGTTTCGGCACACTTTCCGAGAGGTAGGAATCGGGCAGTTCACGCGAGGGGGATTTTCACGGTGAACACGCTGCCTTTTCCCGGCTTGCCTGCAACGGTGATTTCACCGCCGTGAGCCTTCACGATGCGCTGCACGATGGCGAGCCCGAGCCCCGCGCCCTCGCGGGTGCGCGAGAGCCGCTGATCCACCTGGTGGAAGGGCTCGAAGATTTCGCCGCGCTGAACGTCCGCGATGCCGATGCCGTTGTCCTCAACGGTGAATGCCAGCACCGCACCGCTTTTGTGCGCGCGGAGTGCGATGCGTCTTTCCTCGCCGGTGTACTTGAGCGCGTTGTCGAGAAGGTTCGCGAGCACCTGCGCGAGCGCCTCACGGTCGGCACGGATTTCGGGCAGCGTGTCCGGCACTTCGAGCGTGAATGTGCAGCCGGGCGCGGCGAGCCTCGCTGCGAATGGCGCTACCGCCTGCGCCGCGACTGCGTGCGGCGCGACGGGCCCGAGATCGAGCACCGCCCTACCGCGTTCAAGTCGCGAGAAGGCGAGGAAATTTTCCGCGATCCGCCGCAGCCGCTCATTTTCTCCGGCGATGAGATCGAGGTATTCGCGGAGCTGTTTGTCATCGCGGTAACGGCCCTCGCGCAACGTGTCCACGAGCATGCGCATGGAGGCGAGCGGCGTGCGCAGTTCGTGCGCGACGATCGCGACGGAGGTGCTCTTCAGCTCCTGCAGCCGGATCTGCCGGCTCACCGCCATCGCGGCGGTCGCCGCGATCCCGAGCACAAGCAGCATCGTGAATGCCCCGGTGGTGAGATACACATGCCGCTGGCCGGCGACGGCTTCATCAATCACCTCCGGCTTCACGAGGAATAGCTGGACGAGCGCCTCCAGCCCGCCGGGCGCGCGCTCCTGCGCCATGAGCTGCCCCTTGCGCGAATCATCGCCTGCGAGCAGGCGGCCCGCGTCGTCCACGATCCGGACGGCGATGGACGGCTGCACAAAACTGCGGACATGAGAGTGCAGCCGCACCACACGCTCCGCCGGTGATCCCTCAAGCTTCGGTACGGACCGGAGGGTGCCGGAGAGCAACTCGGCCTGGAATTCCTGAGCCCGCGAGACGGCTTCGACACGGTCGCCCTTAAGCATGTCGGACATGAAGCGCGCCATGAACGCCACCGGGATGAGGGGGACAAGCACGAGCAGGAGCAGCAGGGCGCGGAGCTGCTTGGGTCGGATATCGAACGTGGTCATCGTCGGTGTGTGATACCGCGCGTGCCGGCTGGATGCCAGTGCGCTTCACGCAGGATCGTCATTGGAAAAAAATGAAGCAGGCTCCCGTTTCCAGGAGCCTGCTTTGGGATTTCACCCCTGCGCCCGAGTCATCGCGCGCGCACGGGAATGATCAGTTGCCTGACGGTTCCGGGGCGAGGACGATTGCGCCTGTCCCAAGCCAGTCCGCGGTACCAATGAGCATATTCGCACCGTTAATCGGGCTCTTCAGGAACGTCGCCGATTTATTGGTTAGGTCCATCTCCCTCTCCGGGATCGGCCTTGCGCTCCCGTCGCAGAAGCCCACGATGGCGTCCGTTCCCTCCCAGACTCCGCCCAATGCGCTTTTGTCGTTCGTGTACGTCAGGTCACTCGCGGACTTCGTGGCCGTGGTAATGAGGGGCCAGGTGCCGGGGCTCGCGTCGGACAGGCCGGCGATGTACATCCAGTCGCACTGGCCCTTGTTGACAGTCTTTGCTTGCACCGCCGTGGTGTCGGCCGTCGCACTTTTGCAGTACTTTGAATTCCTATTGTTGAAGAACCCCTTCCCGATCGGATACTTCCCCGAATAGATGAGGTTGTCGAACGCCTTGTTCGAGAAGGTGCCCGCAGCGAGGGCCGTACCGGGCGTCACGCCGCCATCGGTCGAAACGGTTTCGGACGGATAGGCACCCTCGTTGTCAGTCGCAAACAGCTTGACCGTGAGGAGGATCTGCTTGGCGTTGTTGGTTGACTCGGCGAGGCGGGCCTTCTTGATCGCGGCGGGAAACGCCCTCAGGCCGAGACCGGCGAGAATGGCGATGATGGAGATGACGACGAGAAGCTCGATGAGCGTGAAGCCCTGCGTGCGCTTCGTCGTATGGAGTTGAGTGATTTTCATGGGAGTGATTTTGTCTTGAGGTTTGTCTGCCGGTGCCCGCGGGATTGCGTTCACCTACATGCATAGAGAAACGCACGCATGTTACCGAAATGTTACCGCCGCGTTCGCTGTTGGTGATTTGTGCGGCGGGAGATGAGTTTCGCGTTAGGAAGCCGGAGGGTGAAAATTTTTGGCATGGAAAAATCGCGCACAGACTTTTCCTTGCCCACTCCGCCAAGACTGCCGAACATCGCGGCCGGATGGAACGCCCCTGCGCGAAGCTACTCACCTCGGAAATGACCCAGCCGGAGCTGGACGGGCTCCGCGACGCCCTGAGCACACGCCAGCGGCCCGGGCAGCATCTCGAGATCGGCACCGCAGCCGGCGGCACGCTTTGCGAAATGATGCGCGCGGCGACGCACCGCCCGCGATTTGTGGTCATTGACACGATGACCTACTTCGCGAACCAGCGCGAGACCGTGGAGAAAAACCTCCGCTCGCACGGGCTGCCGCTCGATCAGGTCGAGTTCCGCGTGATGCGGAGCTGGGACGCGTTTCGGGACGCGATCCGCGCGCGCGAGGCGTTCGACTTCATCCTCATAGATGGCACCCACAAATTCCGCTACGTGATGCAGGATCTGCACTGGGCCGGCCTGCTGAACCCGAACGGCATCCTCGCGCTGCACCACTACACACCGCGCCTCCGCTCAGTGAAATGGGCCGCGGATTATTTCCTCGCGAACAACCGCAACTACCACCGCGTCGCGCTCGCCGGCTCGCTGCTCATCCTCGAAAAGACCGCACCCGACGGCCCGCGCGGCCCGAACCTTCTCCCCGATCCCGTGGCATCGCTCATGCACCCGCTCTTCCAGTTTGAGAACAGCGTGCGCAAGCGTCTCGGGATGGAGACGAGTGCGTAGGGAAAAGGCTGAGAGTTGAGGGTTGAGAGGAAAAGGCACCGCCGCGGCGGGCCTTGCCCCCTCTTGACTCTCACCTTTCAACTCTCAACTTTTCTTGCAAGTTCTCATCGGTGCAATAGTCTCATTTCCGAGAACATCGTTCTCCAAGCCCAACTCACCAAACACCATGGCCAAGATCCTCATCGTGGACGATGAACCCAACATCGTCGAACTCGTCGTCACAGCCTGCAAGGAAATGGGGCACGAGACGTTCCCCTTCACCAACAGCCAGAAAGCGCTCGAAAAGCTGGAGGACATCTCGCCCCAGCTCGTCATCAGCGACATCAAGATGGGCAAGGCGGACGGCTTCGAGATCCTCCGGCAGGTGAAGGCCGCGCTCGACAGTTGCGAGGTGATCCTCATGACCGGCCAGGGCAACGAGGAGATCGCCGAGAAGGCAATCGCGGAGGGCGCGCGCTACTACATCCGCAAGCCGTTCAAGATTTCCGAGATGCAGGCGCGCGTGAAGCACGTCATCGAATTTTCCGACACCGCGAAGGAGCGCGACACGCTG
Organism: Verrucomicrobiota bacterium; assembly: GCA_014189875.1. Taxonomy (GTDB): domain Bacteria; phylum Verrucomicrobiota; class Verrucomicrobiia; order Chthoniobacterales; family Chthoniobacteraceae; genus SXWH01. Next base: position 13,896 of record BJFP01000022.1, read on the forward strand.
AAGAAAGTCGTGAAGCGCTCGGTGAATCCCGAGAACATCATCGGCACCTCACCGAAGATGGACGAGGTGTACCACCTCATCCGCAAAATCGCGGACACGGACTCGACCATTTTGATCCAAGGCGAGAGCGGCACGGGCAAAGAACTCGTCGCGCGCGCGCTGCATTTCAACAGCAGCCGGCAGCACCATCCCTTCGTCGCGATCAACTGCTCCGCACTGCCGGAAAATCTGCTGGAGAGCGAACTTTTCGGACACAAGAAAGGCAGCTTCACCGGCGCGGTCGCGGACAAGGCGGGACTTTTCGAGGAAGCGGAAAAAGGCACCATTTTCCTCGACGAAGTGAACTCGATGGCGCTGCCGCTCCAGACGAAACTCCTGCGCGTGCTCCAGGAGCGCCAGCTCCGCCGCGTGGGCGACACGAAGACCGTCGCCATCAACGTCCGCGTGCTCGGCGCGACGAACGAAGGCCTGCTCGAAAAAGTGAAGGAGGGGAAATTCCGCGAGGATCTCTACTACCGCCTCGCCGTAATCCCGATCGAGCTCCCGCCGCTGCGCGACAGGCCCGAGGACATCCCGCTGCTCGTCCAGCATTTCCTGAAAAAATCCGCCGCAGGCCCGAATCCACGCGCGATGAAAATCGAACCGAAGGCCATCGAGGCGCTCCAAGGCTACGACTGGCCGGGCAATGTGCGCGAACTCGAAAACGCCATCGAACGCGCCACCGCCCTCTGCGACGACGACCTCATCCGCGTGAAGGATCTCCCTCCGCAGTTGCTCCAATGCACTGCCGACGGGCCCAAATCCGGCGGCGGCGCAATTCCTATCGGCAAGAAGCTCGACGACTTCATCCGCGATCAGGAACGCCGCTTCATCGAGGAGACGATCAAGCACAGCAACGGCAACCGCGAAAAAGCCGCAAAGGTGCTCGGAATCAGCATGGCCACGCTCTACCGGAAGATCGAAGCGAAGACGGTGAAGGCGAAGTGAGCTGGATGCACGCAACGCCCAACGCCCAACGTCCAACGTCCAACTCCCAAGGGACGGATTCGGACGCACAGACGCTGGCTGCCCGGCTTTGGAAGTTGGGCGTTGGGCGTTGGGCGTTGGGCGTTTTCCTCCACTCATGAACTTCCAAACTCCCCTCGCCTTCCGCCCGCTCTTCATGGAGCGCGTGTGGGGCGGCGACCGCCTCGCAAAAATGTCCGGCAAAGGCGCGCCCACCGGTGCGCCCATCGGCGAAAGCTGGGAACTCGTGGATCGCGAGGACGAGCAGAGCGTCGTCGCACGCGGCCCGCACGCGGGCGTCACGCTGCACGAGTTGTGGACAAAATTTCGCACGGAAGTCTTCGGCACAGACGTGCCGGATTCGCCCCGCTTTCCCCTGCTCGCAAAAATCCTCGACGCGCAGGACACGCTCTCCGTTCAGGTCCACCCTCCCGCGCACATGGCCGCCGAGCTGCGCGGCGAACCGAAGACGGAAATGTGGTATCTGCTCGATGCGACGAAAGATGCCGCGCTCTACGCGGGCTTCCGGCGCGGCACGACCCGCGCGGATTTCGAGCGCGCGCTCGCCGACGGTCACGCCGCCGACCTGCTCCACCGCGTGCCAGTGCGGGCGGGCGACGCGATGTTCATCCCGAGCGGGCGCTGCCACGCGATCGGCGCCGGCTGCCTCATCGTGGAGATCCAGCAAAACAGCGACACGACCTACCGCGTCTTCGACTGGAACCGCACGGGCCTCGACGGAAAACCGCGCGCACTCCACATCGCGGAATCGCTCGCCTCGATTGACTTCGCCGACCACGAGCCCGCGCTCGCACAGCCCTCGGGCGAGACGATCGTCTCGTGCCCGCTCTTCCAAGTCGCGCGCTGGCCGCTCTCCGCGCCACGCACGGACACGGGCGACGACGGCGTGATTTTCACCATGCTCAGCGGCGGCGTGGAATGTGCCGGAGAAAATTTTTTGCCCGGCGAATTCTTCCTCCTCCCCGCCGCCGCACGCGACCGCACGCTCACGCCCACAGAGCCGGACACCTCGCTCCTGCGGACGACGATCCCGCGGCGCTGAGGCAATGCGGCGCGGTTTGAAGTTTGGAGTTTGGAGTTGAGCGTTTGGTGTTTGGCCCGCCGCAGGCGCATCGAGAATGTTGACGCGCTTCGTGACATCACAAAGCCGCTGCGCGGGGCCAAACTTCAAACTCCAAACAGCCAACGCCAAACACCAAAGGAATGGCGCTTCGCGATTCGCTTTTTGCCGGCGGGGAAGCCGGCGCTCCACGAAGCGCGCCATCGTCCTCGACAATTTCCCGCCATTCGCGGCACGCTCATCCCATGCCTGAAGAAAAACTGAACACGCACCAGAAGGCGCTGAACATCAACCTCGACAAGCGCTGGTACGGCTCGTTCGCGGAGATCGGCGCGGGGCAGGAAGTCGTGCGCTGGTTCTTCCGCGTCGGCGGCGCAAGCGGCACGGTGGCGAAGAGCATGTCGGCCTACGACATGGCGGTGAGCGACGCGATCTACGGCACGGCGGATCGCTACGTCTCGCGCCCGCGCCTGCAGGCGATGCTCGAGCACGAGTTTTCGCTAAACATCGAGCGCCTCTCCGACATCCGCGGCGACAGCACCTCGTTCTTCGCATTCGCGAACACCGTGGCGACGCGCAATTTCAAGGGCACCAACGAGTGCCACGGCTGGATGGGCGTGAAATTCCAGAGCCATCCGCGCGACGAGGCCAGCCAGGTGATCATCCATGTGCGGATGCTCGACACCGAAGTGCAAGCGCAGCAGGAGGCGCTCGGCATCGTCGGCGTGAACCTCTGCTATGGCTGCTTCTTCCTGCACCACGAGCCGGAGCAGCTCGTCGAGAGCCTGCTCGACGATCTGCACACGGGCCGCATCGAGATCGACATGATCGAATTCTCCGGCATCGAGTTCCGCTCGGTGGACAACCGCATCATGGCGCTGAAGCTCGTGCAGCTCGGTCTCAGCGGCGCCGCGATGTTCGGCCCGAACCGCGAGGTGCTCCAGCCCGCCGAGGTGTTTTACAGAAAGGCCGTCCTCGTCGAGCGCGGCAGCTTCCGCCCGCTCACGCATGTGAACCTGGACATGATGCGCTGCGCGTTTGAAAAATTCTCCGCGCTGCCCGAGGTGACGGGCAAGGAAACCGTGCAGGTCATGGAACTCACGATGACCAATCTGCTCGAGACCGGCGCGATGGATCGCCGCGATTTCCTCGCGCGGGCCGACGTGCTCAGCGCCTGCGGCATGACGGTGCTCGTGAGCGACTACAGCGAGTTTTTCAAGCTCGGCGCATACATCGGCCGCATCACGAAGGAGCGGATCGGCCTCGTGCTCGGAGTGCCCACGCTGCTCGAGCTGTTCAACGAAAAATACTACACGCAGCTCCCCGGCGGCATCCTCGAGAGCTTCGGGCGGCTCTTCAAAAACGACCTCAAGCTCTACATCTACCCGCTCCAGGATCCGCTCACCGGCAAGATCTCCACCGTGGATACCGCGCGAGTAGCGCCCGAATTGCAGAAGCTCTACGGTTACCTCCACGACCGCGGCAGCTTCGTCGCGCTCGATAATTTCAACGCGGACTACCTCCCGATCTTCAGCCGCGATGTGCTCAAGCGCATCGGTGCGCACGATCCCGCGTGGGAAAAGATGGTGCCCGCATCCGTCTGCGAGCTCATCAAGAAACGCGGCTTTTTCGGCTACGCAAAAAGCTCGCGGAACTGACGCGCGATGGCGTTTTTCGACTGCCACTTCTTCAGCGAGACGCTCGCCCTATCCGTCTCCGCGCACGTCCTCCTGCCGCAGGTTCCACAGAGGAAAGAGCACCCCGTCCTTTTTCTCCTGCACGGGCTGAGCGACGACCACACGATGTGGATGCGCCGCACGAACATCGAGCGCTACGCCGCCGCGCGGAATCTCGCCGTCGTGATGCCCGCCGTGGGCCGCAGCTTTTATCAGGACATGGCGGCCGGTCCGCGCTACTGGACTTTTCTGAGCGAAGAACTGCCCGCGATCATGCGCGGCTTTTTCCCGCTCTCGGAAAAGCGCGCGGATAATTTCGCCGCGGGCCTCTCGATGGGCGGCTACGGCGCGATGCGGCTCGCACTCGCGCATCCGGAACGGTTTGCCGCGGCCGCAAGCTTCAGCGGCGCGCTCGACTACGCGCGCAGGCTGCGCGAATCCGGCAAGCCGCGCTCACGCATCAGCAGCGCCGAATGGAATGCCGTCGCCGGCCCCGGTGCTGACGCCGAAGGGACGGACAGCGATCTTTTTCACCTCGCAAAAAAGCTCACGAAACGCCGCGGCCCGAAACCCGCGCTGTGGCTGAGCTGCGGCACGGAGGACGACATCATCGGCGACACGCGCACATTCCACACGCATCTCGATGCGCTCGGCTGCTCGCATCACCATGAGGAAAGCGCAGGCGCACACGACTGGGCCTACTGGGACGCGCAGATCCAACGCACCATCGCATGGCTTCCGATCCAAAAATAACCGTGCCGGGGCGACGCATCCGCCGCAACACGAAGGCGCTCGACGCACTGAAGGCCGGCGCGATCATCGTCCTCATGTTGATCGGCTGCATTCTGATTGCGTGGATTGTGACGCAACTGACGCACCCGAAGGAATTGCCGCAGGACTACACCCCGGAGCACGGCCGCCCGATGTGGGACACGTCGCCCGAGAAGCGCTGACCGCGCGCACGCTGGCCAGCGCGCCACTTTCTCACAGCCGGAATTTTTCCCCGCAACCTCGCGGCAGCGCGCGTGTTTGAAATGCCATCCTGCGCCGCATCCGTAACCCATCGTGAACGGCGCGCGTCCACTCCACAACGAACCACGCCATGAACCCGACGACCTCGAACACCTGCGGAGACATCACGCCACTTTTCACGCGCCGCGACGTACTCGGCAACCTCGCCTGCGGCTTCGGCTGGCTCGCGTTCGCGGGCCTCGCGGGACGGAATGCAATCGCAGCCGACGCGAACCCGCTTGTGCCGAAGCAGCCGCACTTCCCGGCACGGGCGAAGCGCGTGATTTTTCTCTGCATGAGAGGCGGGCCGTCGCATGTGGACACGTTCGACCACAAGCCGAAGCTCACCGCCGACAACGACAAGCCCGGCAAGCGCCCCGGCACGAAGCTGCTCGGGTCGAAGTGGAAATTCGCGCAGCACGGCAAGAGCGGGCTGTGGATCTCCGAACTGTTCCCTAACATCGCGAAGCACGCGGATGAGATGGCGCTCGTCCGCTCGATGCAGACCGATCTTCCCGCGCACCCGCAGGCATTCGTGAAAATGCACACGGGAAATTCACAGTTCGTGCGCCCATCGCTCGGCGCATGGACGCTCTACGGCCTCGGCACGGAAAACCAGAACCTGCCGGGCTTCATCACGCTCTCGCCGCCCGCGGGATTTGGCGGCGCGCAAAATTACGGCAGCGCATTTCTCCCCGCGATCTATCAGGCCACACGCATCGGCCAGGACAACCGCCCGGTCGTCGGCGCGCAGGTGCGCAACATCCAGACTACGCTCGGCCCGACGGCACAGCGCGCGGAACTCGAACTCATCCAGACGCTCAACCGCGAGGCGCTGCGCCGCGACAAATACAACCCCGAGATCGAAGGGGTGATCGAGAGCTACGAACTCGCATTCAAGATGCAGAGCCAGATGCCCACGGTGATGGATATCGAGAAGGAATCCGAGGCGACGAAAAAACTCTACGGCATCGGCGGCACCAGCCGTGGCGGCGGCGGCTTTTTCGCAGGCGGCGGCCCCGGCGGCGGCGGCACGGATGACATGGGCCGGAAGTGTCTCCTCGCGCGGAAATTCATCGAGGCCGGCGTGCGCTACGTGGAAATCAACCACGGCAACTGGGACCAGCATTTCAACCTCGGCAACGCGCTCCAGGCAAACTGCACGTCCGTGGATCAGCCCATCGCAGGCCTGCTCTCAGATCTCAAGCAGCGCGGGCTTTTGAAGGACACGCTCGTCGTGTGGAGCGGAGAATTCGGACGCACACCGCACGCGCAGGGCGGCGACGGACGCGACCATAATAACAAGGGCTTCACGCTCTGGATGGCCGGCGGCGGGGTGCGCGGCGGCCTCAGCTACGGCCAGACGGACGACTACGGCTACGAGGCCGTGGAGAACAAAGTGCAAATCCACGACCTGCACGCCACGATCCTCGCGCTGCTCGGCCTGAACCACGAGAAGCTCACGTTCAACTACGCAGGCCGCGACTTCCGCCTCACGGATATTGAGGGGAATGTGATCAAGGCGCTGATGGCGTGAAGTAGTGAGGACAATCCTGTCCGCGAGTTCTCCGCCTCCGCGCTCCGATTCGAGGTTGCGCAATACTGCCGCCCGCTCACCGCATTTTCCTCATCTCGAAATTCTCTCCTGCGAGCGCGTCTTTCGCGAATGCGCCCCAGAACGGCGTGAGCGTGCAGTCCCATCCGCTGAACATCACCGGCGTGGCCGCGGGATGAAACGAAAAGCCCGTCCAGTGCAGTTTGTATTTCTGCATGAATCCACGCATCTCCGGCACCCGCGTGAACGGATCCTCCTGCGCATTCGCAGGAATGAAATCCATCTTCTTGATGTCCGCGGCGACCTCGCCGACCAGGATTGGATGCTTGGCCGCTACGACGAGCACTTTCTCCTGCCAGCCGCGCTTCCACGGGTAGATGTGCGTGGAACATATGATCCCGTTGCCGCCCACGTCCTTCAGCTCGAAGCCGCTCGCGACACCCGAGAGATCATACGCCCAGTCGAGCCCGTCCGTGACCACGATGTTGCGCACGCCGGTTGAACGCACCGCATTGATCAGCGCCTGCTTCCCGATGAATTGAAAGCCCGGCGCGGCCTTCGCCTTTTCTTCAGCGCTCAGGAACGCATCCTCGTCCGCGGGCTTCTCATTTTCCGAGACGAATCCGCCGTCGCACCACACTTCCCACGACATGCCGTGCGGCTCGTTGAAAAGATCGAACAGCACCGCCGGATGGTCCCTGAATTTCGTCGCGGCATCCTTCCAGAAATCGGCGTGCTCCTGCTTCGGCGCGCGGAAACGGTGGAGCCCCAGCAGCACGCATGCGCCGCGGTTTGCGACGAGCGTGCTCACATGTGTCCTCCCCGGCTCCATCCGCTCCACGCGCAGCGTCCAATTCTCTTCCGCAGGCATTCGGATCGCGCAGTGCAAACGCCAAAAAAAGTGGCGCTGCGGGCTTTGGCCGTGGCCGCCGAGGACGACGGCGCTCCTTGCGCGGCGCTCCATGTGCGCTCGCTGCGCCCGGATCACTTTGGTGAGTTCGAGGGGATTTCAGGCGAGAGGCTCGACTCGACGGACGGACGGCAACGAGCGGATTCGGACGATGTTCACTTGGTGAACATGTCCGCAACCACCTGCCACCGATGGCTGATGTTCCGCATCACAAGTGCGTGGTCGAAAGTCACGCTGCCAGCCGGAAACGCAGACTCGTTCGCGAAGAACGAGGACTCGACATGCTCGACTGCGAGCGGGCGCACGCACCAGCCATCGGTCTGAAGCCGGACGCCATCGAACCGGCAGCAATCGCGGGTGACTGAGTAGCCCACACTGCCGCCCTCGAAATAGGCGGAGGATTCCGCGAGCGACGCAAAGCAGGAAGACTCCGGCAGCGAATCGGTTTCATGAGCGCGGAGTTGGACGCCCATGCGTCCGTCGCGCGCCCGGATGGACATGGAAATGCGCGCGCCATCATCGGTGATGTCGAAGTCGGCCAACTGATGCTCGCCGGGAAAAATGCGGCCTCCGACAAAATGATTCAGCCACGAACCGGTGTCGCGGCGCGGAATGAACACACCCTCGCGTGTTTCGCCCGAAGGTTCATCCCAGAGCACCGCTATCCGATGAGCGGCGTTCTCACTGGACATGCCGCAGAAGCGCGGAAGCCATCCGGGGCGAATCTGCTCCAGCCGGATCAGACAGATGCCGGCAATGGCGTAGCCTTGATACAGTTTGGGACGGAAGGGCGCGGGCAGAAAGCGCTGCA
>BJFP01000023.1 GCA_014189875.1 Verrucomicrobiota bacterium
TGGTCCTATCCGTGCCCGGCCTCCCCTTCCGGGGCGGACGGCACAATATGACTGATGCGTCGGGTGAAGCGGAACGGCGTAAAGCCGCGTTGCGGCCACGCCGCTTTACGCGGGGGCGCGGTCCAATCTATTACCTAGCAGCCTGTCGGACTTAGTCGTGCCCCGTTGGGGCTTGTGAGCGTTTGCACGGGCGATCCCAGGGCGGCGCTCCTGCGTCGCTTGCCCTGGACCGGCTTGTTTCAGGCCCTTGGCCTTAGTTGCCTTGGAGCCGCTTTGAATCACAACCAACCAGCAGGCGAAACGCGTTCACTCGAAGTATGTGTCCTCATGGCTGTAGGGCGGGGCGCAGCAGCAGAGGAAGCGGAGCGTTTCGCGGGCGGTGATGGTGTGCCATGCGCCGGGCGGGATGAGGATGGCGTCGCCGGGGGTGACGTCGCGGAGTTCGCCGTCCATCTCCATGGAGCCGCGGCCTTCGAGGATGAAGTAGAATTCCTCGCTGAGCCGGTGGTGGTGCCGCTGGATCGCGCAGCCGGCGGGGATGGTGGCTTCGGCGAGGGACTGGTTTTTCACAGGCGCATTCGTGCGGTCGAGGATGCTGCGGATGGTGGAGCCGTCCTTGGTGGTGAAGGGGACTTGGGTCGCGATATTGAGGACGGTCATGGGAGCGAACGTCCAACGTCCAACGTCCAACGTCCAACGTCAAAGGCGGAGGCAGAAACCGCACTCGTCACTCGACACGCAGGACGGGGTGCGGAATAAACCGCGCGCACATGAACTCACTTCACGGATGCACTGCTTTGATCACCGGGGCCTCATCGGGCCTCGGTGCGGAATTCGCGCGGCAGCTTGCGCCTCATGCGCGCGGGCTGGTGCTCGTGGCGCGTCGCGCGGACCGGCTGGAGGCGCTAAAGGCGGAACTCGCGCGGAGCGGATTGGATATCCAGTGTCATGCGGCGGATCTCGGCGATGCGGCGCAGGTCGAGCGGGTGCTCGCTGCGCTGGAGGAAAGCGGCACGCAGGTGGATTTTCTGATCAACAACGCGGGGCTGGGCGACCACGGGCTTTTCGAGGAGAGCGACTGGCAGCGCGTGCAGGCGATGCTGGATGTGAACATTGCGGCGCTCACGCGGCTCACTCATGCGCTGCTGCCGGGGATCCTCCGCTCGGGGCGCGGTGCGATTTTGAATGTGAGCTCGATCGTCGCGTATCTGCCGATGCCGACGATGGCGGTGTACGCGGCGAGCAAGGCTTATGTGACCAGTTTCACGGAGGCGCTGCGGGGGGAATTGCGCGGGACGGGTGTGCTCGTCTCGGCGCTGTGTCCGGGGCCTGTGGACACGGAATTTGGCGGGCTCGCGAAGCGCGCGGATGAGGAGGATGCTGCGCCTGCACCGAATTTCCTGAAGCAGCCGGTGGAGCGGATCGTGCGCGACGGATTGCGCGGGCTGGACCGCGGACGCGCGCGGACGATCCCGGGTCTGCCGCTTGCGGTGATGATGGTTCTCACGGCGCTGGTGCCGATTTTCATCCTGCGTCCTTTCCTCGGAATCGGAGCCCGTAATGCGCGCAAAAAGTAACCGTAATTTTTCCGGGGAGAAAATGCGCGCGCTCGTCCGGCGCGCGGCGCTGTGCGGTGTGTCGGTCGCGCTGTGCGTGTGCGGTTGCGAACGGAAACCGCAGCCTCAGACCCCGACGCCCTCGCCGACTGCCACGCCTTCGCCCACGCCGACTCCGAAGCCCACGCCGGAGCCGACTCCGACTCCGACGCCCGCACCGACGCCGACGCCGACGCCGTACGTGCCGCAGAAGACGCTGAACACCGGGAGCATTTTCAACGGGATTCATTTCAAGGCGAAGCTGGAAACGGTGCAGGGCACGACGGCGACGGCGGATCGGAATTCTCCGGAGAGCTACGCGGTGGAGGTGAGCGTAAAAGTGACGGTGCCGAAGCCGCACCGGAGCCTCGCGGATTTGTCGAAGCTGAACGAGCAGATCGGGAAGGTGATGCCGGAACTCGAGGCGATGCTGCCGGCGGCGAAGGTGTCGCAGGATTTCGACGTTCTCTACCGGCGGAAGGTCACCTCGATCCGCTCGAACCTGGACCGGCTCGACCAGTTGATCTCGCATCACAATTTCTACGACTGCGAGACGATGCTCGAACTCACGAACGCGAAGACAAAGCGCAAGGCGCTGCTGATCCAGGCGGACATGGATGTGGACACGGACGGCGCGGACGGCGACCGGATGCCGACGTTTGACACGACTTCGCGGACGTATCAGCCGATGACGACCTATCGCTGGAAGAAGCGGACGCCGGTGCCGAACCCGTGCGTGCCGATCTGGGAAAAGCGGATCGCGGACAATGATGCGAAACTCAAGGATCTGAAAAACGGCGATGGGGCGAAGCTGAAGGCCGACAACGCGAGGCTGCGCACGGAGATCGCGGACATGAAGGCGAACAGTTTCCTGATCGGCGCGATGGATCCGTTCATCGTGCTGCCGGGGCACATGTTCACCGGAAAGAAGGGCGGCTTCTCGCCGCGTATGGGGGACTACTGCGTGGTGCTGGCAGGCGATGTCTTTTACCCGGCGATCATCGGCGACGCCGGGCCTTCGACGAAGATCGGCGAGGCTTCGATGCGGATTTGCCGTGAAATCAATCCGGCATCAAACGGCGGTCTGCGTGCTGTGAATGATCTCAAGGTGACCTACATCGTATTCCCCGGGACGGCAGAGAAGGAACATGCGCCGCCGGATTTGCTGCTATGGCAAACGCGCTGCGACGCGCTGCTGAAGGAACTCGGAGAGTATCGCGGGAAGTTTTTCATGTGGCAGCAACCGCCGCCGCCGCCGCCGCCAACGCCTGCTCCTGCTCCTGCGCCTGCGCCTGCGACGCCGGGGACTCAGGGGACTCCGGGGGCCCCGCCGCCGATCATCGGCGCGGAGCCGCCGAAAGCGCCGAAGCAGTGAGCGCCCGCGTAAAAGGGCCTTACAGCCGTCACGCGTCGCTGTTTTGAACGTGCGTGATGCGACGTGGAAAGTGTGAGCGTCGCGTCTTGCGGTTCACTTTGCGCCCCAGCCGAAGAGGACGACGGGGATCGTTTTCAGCAGGATGCGCACGTCGAGGAGCGGGGACCAGTTGTCTATGTACTCGAGGTCGAGGGCGACCCATCGGTCGAAGCTGGTGACGTTATTACGTCCGCTGATCTGCCAGAGACAGGTGATGCCGGGCTTCATGCTGAGGCGGCGGCGGTGCGCGGTGGCCTCGATGCGCTCGACTTCGTACATCGGGAGCGGGCGCGGGCCGACGAGGCTCATGTCGCCCAAGAGGACGTTGAAGAGCTGAGGGAGTTCGTCGAGCGAGGTCTTGCGGAGGAAGCGCCCGATGGCGGTGACGCGCGGGTCGTTCTCGACTTTGAAGACCGGGCCGGACATGACGTTGAACCGCTGAAGCTCCTCACGCTGCATCTCGGCGTCGGTCCGCATGGTGCGGAATTTGAACATGGAAAACGGGCGTCCATTTTTTCCGCCGCGCGCCTGTCGGAAGATGACGGGGCCTTTAGAGGTGAGCTTGATCGCGAGGGCGATGATCACGAAGAGCCAGGAAAATGCGGCGACGATCACGACGGCGATGACGCGGTCGAAAAGGTGCTTGAGAAAGAGCGCCCACGAGACGCTCGGCGCGGTGCGGAAGACGAGCATGGGGCGCCCGCCGAAGTGATCGAAGTCCGGGCGCGCGATGGCGGTCTGCATGAAGTCGGCGCTGAGCCAGGATTCGACGCCCTCGGTCTCGCATGCGCCGATGTATTCCTGGAGGCGGCCCAGCTCGCCGTGGCTGCCCACGAAGATGACGCGCTCCGGCGTGTGCTGGTGCACGGACTCGACAAAATCGGCCATGCTCCGGGTGGTGATGTCCACGTCGTCGGCCATTTCGATCTCCATGATCTCGGAAGGCGTGAGCGTGCTGCGGAATGCGAGCATATCCGCCGCAGTGCCGACGAGGAGGACGCGCTCGCGGATTCTCCCGCTGCGCACGGCGCGCCGGTAATTGCCGACGGTGATCCATTCGCGCACGAGGATGAGCACGGTGGCGAATGCGGCAAAAATGGGCATGACGGCGCGGCTGTCCACCCGCAGTTTGAAGAAGTAGGCGCTCAGCGCGATGATGAGGCCGAGGAAGATGGCTGCGCGGCCGAGCTGGCCGAGGCTTCTACCGACGGTCTTGCGCTCAGCGTGCTCGTAGAAGCCCTGCGCATGGAGGCAGATCGGGCCGAAGGGGATGAGGACGAAAAGCAGCCACTGGAATTCGCTGAACGGAAGGATGGGGGAGTCGAACAGGCCGAAGCCGTGGCCGTTGAAGCGGAACCAGTGCGCGCTCCAGAACGACGCGACGAGCAGAAACGCGTCAACGATCTGGAGGAATTGCAAATTGAGTTTTTGACGGCGGCCTAGCATGGTCGTGGCGCGTGGGGAGCAATAATCACTACGCCAGAAATGAGCGTAAACCCAGTGAATAAATTATCAGAATCAAAACTTTCCGTGCCTCTTGTCGTCGCGACGGTGCATTCGCAGGCCGGGCTGCGGCTGGCGGAACCGCTCGGGCGGCGCGATGTGGATGTGCTGGAAATCCGTGTGGATGCGCTCGTTGAAAAGCTCCCCGGCGTACGGAAGCTGGCCGCGAATGCGAAGCTGCCGATCCTGCTGACGGTGCGGAATCCGGCGGAGGGCGGGATCGGAAATCTTTCCGCGGCCACGCGCAAGAAGCTGCTCGCAGAATTCCTGCCGGCGGCGGCGTTTGTGGATGTGGAACTCCGATCTGCGGTGGCGATGCGGGAGGTGATCGCTGCGGCGAAGGCGCGCGGAGTCCGTGTCGTGATTTCCGATCACCATTTCCGCAGGACTCCCACGCTGGCGCAGATGCGTGAGCGGCGGCGGCGGGCCTTCGCCGCGGGTGCGGATGTCTTCAAGCTCGCGTGTCTAGCGGACGATGCGGCGGCGGTGGCGCGGCTGATCGAATTTGTCACCGACAGGAACGTCGGGCCAGTGGCCGCGATGGGGATGGGGAAATTCGGGCAGGTCTCGCGGCTCGCGCTCGCCTGCGCCGGTTCCACTTTGAACTACGGCTACCTCGACAGGCCAAATGCGCCGGGGCAGTGGGAGGCGCGGGAACTGAAGGCGCTCCTGCGGCGGCTGGGATGCAGTTAAGAGGAAAGCAACTGCGCGCTCCGTCCTCTGAACTCTCAACCTTCAACTCACAACACCTACGCGATCTGCGAGACCGGTGCCGCGGTCTGGCTGAGGACGCGCATGAGGGCCGAGTAGATTTCCGAGGGGCCGAGGCCCTTGCTCACGTAGCCGTTTGCGCCGGCCTTGCGGGCGGACTGCATGGCTTCCTCGTCGTAGCCGAGGCCGGTGAACATGACGATGGGAAGCAAGGGAAGCTTTTCGCGGATTTGCGCGGTGAGGGAGATGCCGTCAATCTTCGGCATGCCGATGTCGAGGATGATGGCGTCGCACGGATTGATATCGAGCCAGCTCACGACTTTCGAGCTGTCCGAGAGGGACGAGCACGCGTGGCCCTTGCCGCGCAGGTAGGTCGTGAGGAAGCGATTGAGGAGGCGATTGTCGTCAACAACGAGGAAGTTCATGCGTGTTTGGGCCTTTGGGTTGCCGATGAAATAGCACCGAGTGTGCCATCGGAGGCGGGTCTTGGGGAAAAGTGGTGCCATCGGTGCCGGGCCGGCTGATTTCCAGTGATGGCTCGGTGCTCAGTGCTCAGTGCTCAGTAGCCAGACAGTTTGATTCTGAGCACTGGGAACTGAGCACTGAGAACTTTTTCAGTCAGACAGCGCGGCGGCCAACCTGAGCCACTGCCTGCTTCCCGCCCGCCTTGACCTTGGCCCGCGCGCTGCTTTTGCTCCGCGCGTGCCAGCCCAGGAAATTTACCCCGTTCTTTTCGCCACATTCGCCTTTGTCCTCGGCGCGAGCATCGGGTCATTTCTGAATGTGTGCATCTACCGCATGCCGCTCGGCATCTCGGTGAACAAACCGCGGCGCTCCTTCTGCCCGCACTGCAAATATCAGATCCCGTGGTATTCGAATCTCCCTCTGGTGACGTGGATCGTGCAGCGCGGGAGGTGCCGCAATTGCGCCGCGCCCATCGCCGCGCGCTACGTGCTCGTGGAGTTGCTCACCGGCGTGCTTTTCCTCGGAGCATGGTGGCGTGTGATGCACTCATCTCTCGGGCTCGGACCCGACGCATGGGTGATGGCGCTGCCGCTGTTCACGTTCATCGCGCTGCTCGTCGTCGCGACGTTCATTGATTTCGAGCACTACATCATCCCGGATGAAATCACGCTTGGCGGCGCGGTCGCGGGCGTGCTTTTCAGCGCGGCGATCCCGGTGCTGCAGGACAGAATCGGCGCCGCCGGTTTCGGTGATGGTTTTCTCGCTGGACTGCCATTTCTCCACGACCAGACGAGCCACCTCTGGGGCCTGGTGATGTCGCTGCTCGGCGCGGCCGCGGGCTTCGGACTGCTGTGGCTCGTGAGCGTACTGGGCAAGATGGCGTTTGGAAAAAAGACGCTGCAATGGGCCGAGCCGCGCGCCTTCACATGGAGGCTCGAAGGCGACCGCGCGAAGATGACCATCGGCGGCGAGGACATGTGGTGGGACGAGCTTTTCTCGACGGAAAAAGACTGGATGGTGATGGATTGCCCGCGTCTGGAATTCGACGGCAAGGTGCGCGAGAATTTCGAACTGCGCTCGCAATACGAGCGGCTGGAACTCGATGGCACGCAGCACGAACTGGAGAAGGTGAAGGAGTTCAGCGGCACCGTGCGGAAGATTTCATTCCGCCGCGATGCGATGGGCTTCGGCGACGTGAAATTCATGGCGTGCATCGGCGCATTCCTCGGCTGGAAGGCGATTCTTTTCACGGTGGTGGCGGCGTCCATCATCGGCGCGCTCATCGGCGGACTCACGATCGTGATCGGCCGCCGCGAGTGGTCGGCGAAAATTCCCTTCGGCCCCTACCTCTCGCTCGGCGCGCTCCTCTGGCTCTTCGTCGGGCCGGAATTGATCAACCTGTGGGTCAATTTTTCGACCGGCGGCGTGGAATGACGAGAAAGGCCGGCTGCGGAACTTTCGTCATTCGGAATTCGTCATTTTTCGCTCAATCCCTCCCCATCACATCCGCCAGTCGCGCCGTCTCCGCTTCGAGCGCGTCCGCGTCGCCGGTGAATTCCAGCGGCTCGAGAAACTCCAGCGTGAGCCGGGAGAACGGCTTCGGAATCCACAGCGCGTCCCATTTTTTTCCGATGCGCCAGAACCGCGTGAAGCCGACTTTCACCGGCACGATGCGCACGCCCGCGCGTCCTGCGAGGTGGACGATGCCCGGCGCGATCGAATAGTTCGGCCCGCGCGGGCCGTCGGGCGTGATCACGATGTCATTCCCATCGCGGATGGCGCGCGACAGCTCGATGAGCGCCGCCGCGCCGCGCCGCGAACTCGATCCGCGCACCGCGCCGAGCGTGAAGCGCCGCGCCATCGCAGCGAGCCAGCCGCCGTCCTTGCTCGCGCTGGTGAGCACTTTCACCGGGTGACACCGCTGCGCCGCGCGCCAGTCGGCGAGGATGGAGCCGAGCAGGCGGTTGTGCCAGATGCAGAGGATCACGGGCTTGCGCGTGCGTGCGTAAAAGGTGCCGCCATCGTGCCATTTCACGCGCAGCGTGAGCGCGAGCAGCTTCAGCGCGGTGCCCGCGATGAAGGACACGAGCGTCTGCAGGAAGGTGGGTTTTTGGGCGCTGGCTGGCTTGGGCACGGATGTTAAACATTTAACACCAGCCGCGCGATTTTTCGCATCGCGACTGATGACTCGCCACTGCTTACCGATTACCCTTCACTCCCTGCCACTCCAAAAGCCGCGCATGAACCTGACCCGCCGTCCCCGCCGCCTCCGCGCCACTCCGCAGCTCCGCGCCCTCGTCCGCGAGGGAACGCTGTCGGCGGATGATTTTGTGCTCCCGCTTTTCGTCTCGGAAAAAGTGCAGGGTCGCCAGCCCGTGGCCTCGATGCCGGGCGTGGCGCAGCTCGACGAAAACGCACTGCTCGACGAGGCGCGCGGTGCATTCGAGGCCGGCGTGCGCGCGGTGATCCTCTTCGGCATCCCGGTGGTGCGCGATGAAAAGGCGACGCAGGCCTACGCGGAAAATGGCGTGGTGCAACGCGCCGTGCGGCGGCTCAAGCGCGAACTGCCGAAGCTCATCGTGATGACCGACGTGTGCCTCTGCGAATACATGAGCCACGGGCACTGCGGCGTGACTGAATTCCACGGAGACGTCGCGCACGTCCACAACGACACCAGCGTGGAACTGCTCGTGGCGACCGCGCTCTCACACGCAAAGGCCGGCGCGGATGTCGTCGCACCGAGCGACATGATGGACGGGCGCATCGGCGCGATCCGCAGCGCGCTCGACGCCGCGGGTTTTGAAAACACGATCCTCATGAGCTACGCCGCAAAGTTTGCCTCCGCATTTTACGGCCCCTTCCGCGATGCCGCGGAAAGCGCGCCGCAGTCGGGCGACCGGCGCAGCTACCAGATGGACGCCGCGAATGCGCGCGAGGCACTGCGCGAGGTGGAACTCGATATTGCGGAGGGCGCGGACATCGTGATGGTGAAGCCCGGCCTGCCGTATCTCGACCTCGTCTGGCGCATCAAGGAGCGCTTCGGCCTGCCGACCGCCGTTTACAATGTGAGCGGCGAATACGCGATGCTGAAGGCCGCCGCCGCAAACGGCTGGCTCGACGAAAAGTCATGCGTGATCGAGCAGATGACCGCCTTCAAGCGCGCGGGCGCGGACATCATCATCACGTACTGGGCGCGGCAGTGCGCGGAGTGGCTTCGTTCGTCTTAATCTTACTCCTAATCCTAATCTTAATCCCCCTTCGGCGAGCCGAATTGACGGGCGACGGAGGGATTAAGAGCAGAGCCGTCCGCGAAACCGTTTGCCGCGCAAGGGGCTTTGTGAAAAGTATCGCATGCGAATGGTCACGATTGCTGAAAAACTGATCCCTGACTCGCTGAGGCCTGTTTTTGAAAAGGTCCGCGACGGGCAGCGCATTACCGACGCCGAGTGCCTCGGCCTCTACGCGTCGGACGACCTGAACGCGCTCGGCATGATCGCAAACATCATCCGCGAGCGGAAGAATGGGAACATCGGCACGTACATCCACAATCTCTACGTCAACTACTCGAACCACTGCATCCTGCGCTGCCAGTTCTGCGCGTTCGGCGCGCGGAAGAACGAGGCACACGCATTCGAGCTGACCGCCGACGAAATCGAGAACCGCGTGCGCGCCGGGCTGGAGATGGGCATCACCGAGATCCACATGGTCGGCGGGCTGCACCCCTCGCTGAAGCCGGAATGGTATCTCAATTTGATCACACGCCTGCGCGCGCTCGATCCCGCGCTCTACATCAAGGCATTCACCGCCGTGGAAATCCGCCACCTCGCGGATCGCGTCTTCAAGTGCAGCGTGCGCGAGATGCTCGCGCGCCTGCGCGATGCCGGGCTCGGCGCGATCACCGGCGGCGGCGCGGAGATTTTTGACCAGACGATCCGCGATCAGATCTGCCGCGGAAAGGAGACCGCGGAGGAGTGGGCGGAAGTCCATCGCACATGGCACCAGATGGGGATGCGCAGCACGGCGACGATGCTCTTCGGCCACGTCGAGACCTATGAGCACCGCGTGGATCACCTGCGGCGGCTGCGCGAATTGCAGGACATCACGGGCGGCTTCGTCGGCTTCATCCCGTTTGCATTCGAGAGCGAAAATGCGCGCCCCGAACTGCGCCACATCGCGCGCGCGACGGCATTCGAGCAGCTCAGGAATCTCGCGGTCAGCCGCATCTACCTCGACAACTTCGATCACATCACAGCGTACTGGGTGAGCCTCGGCCTGCCGCTCGCATCGCTGGCGATGAACTACGGCGTGGACGATCTGCACGGCACGATCATGGAGGAAAAAATCTTCCACATGGCCGGAGCAACCACGCCGACCCTCCAGACAGTGCATGCCCTTGAGAAGGCCATCTGCGAGGCGGGCCGCGAGCCGATGCAGCGCGACACGTGGTATCGCCGGATCGGCAGCACATGGGCGAAGCCTTCGCCGACGATTCGCGCAGGCGCGGAAGAGCGGGCCGAGCCTGCGTGCGCGTGAGCGCCAGCGATGCTTTCAGCGGCGGCGACCCGTGGGGTGCATTGCGCGGCCTGCGCATCGGCTGCGTGAAATATCTGAACTCGCGCCCGCTCATCTGCGCATACGACGGCCCGGTGGTTTTCGATCATCCGTCCGCGCTCGCGAAAATGCTCGCCGCCGGCGAACTCGACGCAGCGCTCGTGCCTGCATTCGAAGCGCTGCGCGATCCACGCTACCTGCTTGTGGACGATGTCGCGGTGGGCTGCGACGGCCCCGTGTTCAGCGTCTTCCTCGCGCACCGCGGCGAGTTGCGCGACGTGCGCTCCATCGCGCTCGATCCCGCGTCCATGAGTTCCGCAAACCTCCTGCGTGTGCTGCTCGCGGAATTTCACGGCTTGTCCCCGACGTTCGGCAGCAGCGGAGATGCGCAGCTTCTCATTGGGAATCAGGCGATCGAATTCCGCGTCGCACACGGGGAAAATTCGGAGTGGCGCTTCCTCGATCTCGGCGAGGAGTGGAAACGCTGCACGGGACTGCCATTCGTCTTCGCCGTGTGGGCCCTGCGCGACGGTGTGGAAAATTCCCACGAAGCCGCCGACGCGTTCCGCGCACTCAAGGACACAGGCTGCGAGCGAATCCCGGAACTGGTCGTGCAGGAGGATTTCGGCGACATGGAACTGCGCCGCCGCTACCTCACGGAATGGCTGCGCTTCGGCATCGGCCCCGACGGCCGCCGTGCTCTGGAACTTTACCGCACGCTCCTCGCAAAGCACCGCCTCATCGCGGACTGCTCAGGGCCGCTGGAGTTTGTCTAGCATTACGTCCGAGGCAGCGTGATCGCACGGTTGGAAACGAGTGGCATTTGAGATTTCATCCCATCTCGCAAGAATAGCCGGACAGAGGACAGGACGGCGTGTCTCGGGTAGCGCGGGCGTCCCGCCTGCCGTATTTCGCGTCCCTCGGAATACACGCGGCCACCACTTCCATTCAGAAAGACTGTGGACGTCCGATGTGCTGCGCGGGACGCACTAAGATTTAGCAACACGCGGGTTTCGGTTCGGCAGGCTTGGGCGGTTCGGCAGCCGGTTTCTCCGGCGTGGATTTTTTCCCGAGCTTCTCAAGCTGCTTCTCCAACTCCTCCGTCTTCTTCTGAAGCTCCTGCATCTTCGTCCACACGTCCTTGAATTCCTGCGGCTTTGCCTGCTCGGCCTCGATGACCTGGATGGATTTCTCGACGGCGGCGCGCACGGGATCGTTGTACGGTTTCGCGACGGCGATGAGAGGATGCAGCAGCGCGAGCGCCTTCGGATTGCGCAGCGTGCCGAGTGATTTCACGGCGGCGGCGCGGATTTTTTCGTCGTCATGGCCGAGCTGCTGCGCGAGGAGCGCGAGCACCTCGTCGCGACTCGGATGCCGCGCATCCCGCGCGAGAAATGCCAACGCCTCGAATGCCTGCTCCTTCTCCCGTGCGTCGAATTCCTGCGCGATCCTGCCAAACTCCCGCAGGATCACCGGCACAGCGCTGCCGTCGTCCTGCGCCCGAAGCGCGGCGATGGCGGCGGCTGCGACTTCATTGTGATAGCTCGTCGTCGCGAGAAATTTGCGGAGCGCCCCGGACACCTCCTCGTCCCCCACCCTCGCGCCCCACGTGCGGATGATCGCCGAAAGCACGCCGGGATTCTTTTCCCGCGCCGACTGCTGCCAGAGCGCCTGCCACGCCTCGGGATTCGGAAATGCGGAGAGCGCCTCGACGACTTCGCGCCGCACGCGCGCGTCCGGCTGAACGAGGCTCTGCACCAGTGCCGTGCGCGCATCGTTCGTGTTCATCTTCTTGAGCGCCTTCGCAGCCTCGCTGCGCACGCCGTGGAAAGCATCGGCATTCAGCACCCGCTTGAGCTGCTCCGCGCTCGCTGCGTCCTTCTTGTTGCCGAGCGACTGCACGACAAGCATGCGACCGATGACGTCGCCCGCGAGCTGACGCTTGAGCATCTCCGGCGGCGGCTGGAATTCGATCTTCGCGAGGAGCGTGTAGTCCGGATCCACGCGCACCAGCTCCGGCGTGCCGGGCAGCGGGAAAAAGAAATCTTCCTCGGCCTTGCCCGCGCTCACTTTGAAATCAAACGGCTTGTCCTGCCCTTTCACAAAAAACCGCACCGGAAGATCGCACCTAAACAGCGGCACCTCGGGGCTCAGCTTCTGCACCTGCTTCACGTTCAGCCTCGCCTGCTTCGTCGCCGCGTCCCACGCATAGTCCACCTTCAGCTCCGGCACTCCGCCGTGGTGCAGCCACTGGTCGAAAAATTGATCGAACGAAAGCCCCGACTGCTCCTCCAGCACCGACTGCAAATCATCCGTCGTCACAATCCCGTTCCGGTGCCGCTCCACATACGCATGGATGCTCTTGCGGTACAGCTCCGGCCCGAGCCTGCTGCGGATCATGTGCAGCACCCACGCGCCCTTCGGATACACGCGGTAGCCGAACTGCTCCATCGGGTCGCGGTAGTCGCGCCACACGATCGGCTTTGTGTCCGTCGCCGCGAAGACGCCCTGCGCCTCTTTCCACATCTGGAACAGCATCGCATCGCGCCCGTCGCGCTGCTCCTCGTAGAGCGCGGTGTAGTACGACGCAAAGCCTTCGTTCAGCCACAGGTGCGACCAGTCGCGGCACGTCACCAGATCGCCGAACCACTGGTGCGCCGTCTCGTGCGCGTCGAGCCAGTGCAGCGAGCGGAGCTGCTCGGTGTCATTCTGAAAAAGCAGGCGCGCCGCCTGAAACGTGCAGCTCGTGTTCTCCATTCCGCCCGCGGTGAAATCGAGGCAATACACCTGGTAGTATTTGTCCCATGCAAAGGGCACGCCGATCTCGCGCTGGAAAAACCCGATGATCTTCGCGGTGTCGCGAAACGCATTTTCCGCCTGCTCCTTTTCCGACGGCGGCACGAGCACCGCGAGCGGCAGCGCGCCGGCCTTGCCCTCGATCTTGTGAAAAAATCCCGCGGCCATCGCCACGAGGTAATTCACATGCGGCTTGTCCTGCTTCCAGTGCCACGCATTCAGCCCGTGCACGTCCTTCTCCCTGCCGATGAGCGAGCCGTTCGACACCACCTCCATCCCATCCGGCACATGGCAGATCACCTCGCTCGTGAAGCGCTCATTCGGATAATCGTAACTCGGAAACCAGAAGCGATGCTGCTCCGCCTCGCCCTGGCTCCACACCTGCGTGTCGCCCGCCTTGCAGCCCGTCTCCGGCGTGCGGAAATGCAAGCCGACCTTCGGCTGCGCATGGTACGTGATGCTCACGCTCGCCTCGGCATCCGCCGCGATCGGCTCCTTGAAAATGAGGATCAGCTTTTCATTCGTCAGCTCGTGCTCCGCGATGGCCGCCCCCTGCGCAGAGATCGCGTCAATCGTCAGCCCGACCGCATCGAGTTCGAGTCTCGCGAGTGGTTTTGCGATCGGCTTGAAGCTCAGCGTCGCCGTGCCGCTCACCGTGCGCTTCGCAAAATCGGGCGTCACATTGAGCTTCAGGTGCAGGATGTCCACGAAGCGGTCGCGCGCGTATTTCCGCCCCGGCTTGTCGGTCAGCGGCGTCGGCATGAGGTGCCGGTCGGAGCGGCAGATCGCGTCGGACTCCGCTGCGAAGCCGGCAGCCTGCACGCAGCAGGCGATTGCGACGATACGGGAGAAAAATTTTCGGATGCTCATCCCGCATGTAGTTGCGGCCCGATGCCGGTGTCCACCGCTTCTTTCAAAGACGTCCGACGCGACTGTTTCCGACTCTCAATGTCCCCGCTACGCAGACGTGGCGCGCACGCTCGCCACGTCGCTCGTGATTTGTGCGCGCAGTGCGTCGAGGTCCGGGAATTTCTGCTCGGGACGGACAAACCGCCCGAAGAACACCTCGATGTCGCAGTCGTAAAGGTCGCCGCTGAAATCGAACAGATGCACCTCGACCAGACGCTGCACGCCTTCGTTTGAAACGGTCGGACGAACACCGACATTCGCGATTCCCGCGTGCGATTTTCCATCGACCAAAACGCGCACCGCATACACGCCATTCGGCGGGAGCTGCTCGCTCTCGGGACGCACGTTCGCCGTGGGAAAACCAAGCGTGCGCCCGAGCCTGCGGCCTTCGATGACGGTGCCGAGCACGCTGAACTCACGCCCCAGTAATCGCGCCGCCTCAGCGAGCGCGCCGCTCTCGACAGCAGCGCGGATGGCAGTGCTGCTCACTGCTTTTCCATCCACGATCACAGGCAGGTGGCCCGTGGCGGTGAAGCCGAGTTTTTTTCCGAGCACGGTGAGGAGCGAAAGATTTCCCGCGCGGTCCTTTCCGAATGCCCAGTCTTCGCCGACACAGATTTCGCGAAGCGGGCGGCAGGCATCCGCGAGTGCCTGGATGAAAATTTCCGGCGGCTGCGCGGCGAACGCGGCATCGAATCCGAGCACGAGGACATGCGCGATTCCCGCGTCGGCGAGCAGGCGGATCTTGTGCCGCGTGGATGTGAGCAGCGGCGGCGCGCTCTGCGGGCGAAGCACGGCGGCGGGATGCGGATCGAAAGTCGCGACGACAGGCGTGCCGCCCGCTGCGCGTGCGCCCGCGATTGTCCGGTCGATCACCGCGCGATGGCCGAGGTGGAAGCCGTCAAAGACACCGGCTGCGATGACAACAGGCCCCGCGATGTCCGCGAGTTCGGAAATCGATCGGAGGACTCTCGCACTCACGCTGCACGGAGTTGCAGGCTACGCGCCGCGCAGGATGGAGACCTGCGGGAGCGTCATCACCTTGGCGAGCACGGCGTCGAGCGGGCCGTTTTTCAGCACGTCGGCGCTCACGGCATTGTCCACGGAAAATTTCCCGCTCTTCGTCCGGCGGAGCGCCTTGAGGTGTGCGCCACAGCCGAGATCCTGGCCGATGTCGAACGCGTAGGTGCGAACGTAGAAGCCTTTGCTGCACACGACCCGGAAATCAATCTCGGGCATACGGACGCCGAGAAGCTCCTGCGCATAGACGTGGACGAAGCGCGGCTCGCGCTCGACGGTCTTGCCTTGGCGCGCGAGTTTGTAGAGCGGCACGCCGTCCTTCTTGATCGCGGAGACCATGGGCGGCATCTGGTAAAAATCACCTTTGAATTTTGCAAACGAGGCCTCGATTTGTTCGCGCGAAAGTTCCGGCACGGGCTTTGTCTCGGTGATCTGTCCGTCGGCGTCCTGGCTGTCGGTGTTCTCACCGAGCTTCATCGTGCCGACGTATTCCTTGTCCTCGGCCATGAGGAGATCCTGGATTTTCGTCCCGCGTCCGAGCGTGAGGATGAGCAGTCCGGTGGCGAGCGGATCGAGCGTGCCGCAGTGGCCGATTTTCTTGGTGCCGAGCGTGCGGCGGGCGATGGCGACAATGTCGTGCGAGGTCATCCCGCCGGCCTTGTCCACCAGCAGCACACCGTCAATTTCGCGGGAGTTTGTCATGGATGGCTTTTAGAATTTTTTCCTGCACCTCGGTGAGCGTGCCGCGCGTGCGGAGTCCGGCAGCGAGCTTGTGCCCGCCGCCGCCAAACTGCGCGGCAACTTCGCAGACATCCACGCCGCCGGGCTTCGAGCGAAGCGAGCCACGGACGAGGCCGCCCTCGAGTTCCTCGAAAAATGCGGCGACGATGACGCCTTCGATTGCGCGGATGTGATCGATCAGGCCCTCGGTGTCGTCGGGCTTCGTGCCGAGTTCGCGCACAGTCGAGAGCGGCAGTGCGAAGCTTGCGACGCGGTCGCCGCTGCTGAACTGCAGCACATTCAGCATCGCCTTGAGCAGCTCGATGCGGCGGCGCGGATGGCTCTCGTACGTGCGCTGAGAGATCTCGCCGACATTCACGCCGAGCCGCACGAGTTCCGCGCCGATCTCGTAAGTGCGCGCCGTGGTGTTCGAGTATTGGAAGCTGCCGGTGTCCGTGCTGATGGCGACGAAAAGATTGTCCGCCATTTCGTAGGTGAGCGGCAGGTTTCCGGCGCGGAAAAGCTCGAACAAGATTTGCCCGGTCGCGGGCGAAGTCGTGTCTATGAAATTCAGATCCGCGTAGCGCGGATTCGAGACGTGGTGATCGAGATTGATCCACGCATCCGCGTGCTTCACGGCCTTCATGCTGCGTCCGCCACGTTCCTTCACGGCGGTGTCGAGCATGATGGCCACGTCGAATTCCTGCGGCTCCGCGGGCGGCGGCGTGACGAGGTTTGATCCCGGCAAGAAATGGAAGCGCTCGACGCAGCCGTCGTCGTTCCACATTTGCACGTCCTTGCCGAGTGCGCGCAGGCAGAGGCCCATCGCGATCGTGCATCCGAGCGCGTCGCCGTCGGGGCGGATGTGTGAGATGACGACGAAGCGCTGCTTCGCGCGAATCACATCCGCAATTTCCGTGAGTGTCGAATCAGCGGGCATTTTCCGTGGAAGGCGGCGCTGGCGGCTCGGGTGGGAGGTGGAGATCGTCGAGGATCTGCAGGATGCGGTCCCCGCGCTCGCCGGTCTCGTCGAGCTTGAAATGCAGGTGCGGCGTGAATTTCAAAATGATGCGGCGGCTGAGTTCGCGCTGCAGTTTCAGCCGCGCGTCGTGGAGCTGCGCCAGCGCGGCGTGCTGCTCCTCGGGCGTGCCGATGACGCCGACGTACACGTGCGCGCTCTTGAGGTCGGGCGTGATGTCCACTTCCTTCAGCGTGACGAGCTTTGCCTGAAACGCGATCTCGCGGCGCACGAGCGCGCCAAGCTCTCGCTTGATGGATTCGTTGACTCGGTCGAGACGGTTCTTCATGGGAAAGTTGCGAGTTGAGTGTTGAGAGTTGAGAGGAGGAAACGCGACGCGCGTCTCAACTCTCAACTTTCAACTCTCAACTGCCCGCTCACAGCGACTGCGCCACTTTTTCGAGCAGGTAGCACTCGATGATGTCGCCCACCTCGTACTCCGTGTAGTCGCCGAGCTTGATGCCGCATTCGACTCCGCTGCGCACATCCTTCACGTCGTCCTGAAAACGCTTCAACGTCGCGATGCCGCCGTCGTACATCGTCTGGCGGTTGCGGATGACGCGCGCGCGGCCCGTGCGCTGGATGCGCCCGTCGCTGACGTAGCAGCCCGCGACGATGCCCTTGGTGAGTTCGAAGACCTGCTTCACCTGCGCGTGACCGATGACCTGTTCGCGGTTCTCCGGGTCGAGCAGGCCGGCCATCGCTTCCTTCACCTGATCGATCAGTTCGTAGATGATTGAGAAGAGCTTGATCTGGACGCCCTCCTTTTTCCCGGCAGCGGCGGCGTTGTTCTCCACCTTCACACCGAAGCCGACGACGACGGCGCTGCTCGCCGCGGCGAGGAGCACGTCGTTCTCGGACACGGGACCGACCGCGGAATGGACGATGTTGAGGTCCACCTTCCTGCTCTCGATCTGTTTGACGGAGGTGGTGATGGCCTCGAGCGATCCCTGCACGTCGCCCTTGAGGATGAGGTTCAGCACGGGCTTCTGGCCCTGCTTGATGGTCTCGAAAATATTCTCCAGCGTGGCGCGGCGCGGCTGCGTGAGCTTGCCGAGGCGCTTGGCTTCGAGCCGCTCGGTGCTGAGTTGCTGCGCGCTGCGCTCATTTTCCATCACGATGAGTTCGTCGCCGGCGTTCGGCATTCCGGAGAAGCCGATCACTTTCGCGGGAGTCGAGGGGCCGGCTTCCTTCATGTTTGCGCCGGTCTCGCTCACGAGCCCCTTCACCTTGCCCGAGAAATCGCCGCAGATGAATGCCTGGCCGATTTTCAGCGTGCCCATTTTCACGATAACGGTCGCCGTCGGGCCGCGGCCCTGCTCGACCTGCGCCTCGATGACGGACGCACGCGCGGGCACCTTCGAGTTTGCCTTGAGTTCGAGGACTTCCGCCTCGAGCAAAATCATTTCCAGCAGGTGTTCGATGCCCTGGTTTTTTACTGCCGAAACGGGGCACACGATTGTCTCGCCGCCCCAATCCTCGGGCTGGAGCCCCTTTTCCTGGAGCTGTCCCTTCACGCGATCAATGTTCGCGCCGGGCAGATCGATCTTCGTGATGGCCACGATGATTTTCACTTTCGCCGCGCGCGCATGGCTGAGCGCTTCGAGCGTCTGCGGCATGATGCCGTCGCTCGCATCCACGACCAGCACCACGATGTCCGTCACAGTCGCGCCGCGCGAACGCATGGCGGTGAACGCGGCGTGCCCGGGCGTGTCGAGGAAAGTGATGGAGTGCTCCTTGCCGTCCTTCGTCTTGTGCTTCACGGCATACGCACCGATGTGCTGCGTGATGCCGCCAGCCTCGCCCGCCGCGACGCGCGCCTTGCGGATCGTGTCCATGAGCGTCGTCTTGCCGTGATCCACGTGGCCCATGAAAGTGACCACGGGCGGGCGGACTTTGAGCACGTCGGGCGCTTCCTCCTCCGTGACCTCCTCGGGCTTCGGCGCCGGGGGCGCGACGATCTTTGTCTCCTGCTTGTGGACGCCCGCACCCTTTTCCCGGCGATCCTTCTCAAACTTGAACCCATGCAGCTCGCAAATCTTCGTCGCGACGTCGGCTTCGAGGTTCTGGTTCTGGTTCGCGAAGACCCCGATATCCATCAGGTTCTTGATCAGCACGAACGGCTTCTGATTGATCGCCGCCGCGAGATCCTTCACGGTGAAAGGCGGCTTGAGATGGATGAGCTTTTCGCCGCTCGCAGAGACCTCGACGGCCGACGGTTCGGCGACAGAAGCGGACGCCGGCGCGACCGCTGGGGGCTCGGGTGCCGGCGCAGGCGCAGGCTCCTGGGCCACGATGCGCGAGATGCTCGGCAGCACTGGATTCGTGAGTGACGCCACCCTGCGGATGCGCGGCACCTTCGGCTTGTCGTCGTCAATCAGGGAGAGCGTCTCCTTCGGCTTTTCCACGACCGGCTCCTCGCCCGCCTTCGGCCCGCGCTTCGAGACTGGTTTCCCGGTCTTCTCCTTCTCGTCGGCAGCCTTTTTCGCCGGCTTCTTTTCCTCTGCTGCGGCAGGCTCGGCGGGCTTCTTACCCGTGATTGGTTTGATGAGCGACTTGACGGGCTTGTCGCCCGCTCGGGCTCCTGTGCTCTTGCTCTTGGTCGGCATGAATCGAAATGTATTCCTTGGTATTCATGGCTTCACCTATTGTGAAGCCACGGTTGCACTCTTGGCCTTGTTGACAATTTCCTCGGCGGCCGCGAGGTCAATCCCGGTTGCATCCACGACGTCCTGCGCCGAGACATCTGTGATCAGTTCGACGGCGTTCATGCCGACGGCCACGAGTTTCTGCGCGATTTCCTCGGTGATGCCGAGGGCGTCCATGAGCTGCTTCGCGGCACCAGAGACGCTCGCGACGAAGGCATCCTTCGCGGAAGTGTCCTCCGCGATGTTGATCTCCCAGCCGCAAAGCCGCGCGGTGAGGCGCGCGTTCTGCCCGCGTTTGCCGATGGCGAGCGAGAGCTGGTCGTTGTCCACGCGGACCTCGACGCACTTCTTCGCTTCGTTCAAAGTCACGCTCTTGAGCCTCGCGGGCTTCAGCGCCTCCATCACGAGTTCCTTCACGTCGGAAGACCAGCGGATGATGTCCACCTTCTCGTTGTTCAGCTCGCGGACGATGTTCTTCACGCGCGCGCCCTTCATGCCGACGCACGCGCCGACCGGATCCACCTTCTCGTTTGCGCTGAACACCGCGACCTTCGTGCGGTGCCCCGCCTCGCGGGCGATGGCCTTGATCTCCACCGTGCGATCGCCGATCTCGGCGACTTCGGTTTCAAAAAGACGCCGGACGAAATTCGGATGGCTGCGCGAGAGCACGATCTCCGGGCCGCGGGCCGTATTCTCGACCGCGACGACATACGCGCGCACGCGGTCGCCGATTGCGTAATCCTCCGTCTGCACTCGCTCGCGGTTCGGCATCACGGCCTCGAATTTCCCGAGGTCAATCATCACATCCTGCCGCTCGAAACGCCGCACGATGCCCGACACGATCTCGCCCGCGCGGTCGCGGAACTCATCGTAAATCATCTGCTTCTCCGCCTGCCGGATGCGCTGCATGATGGCCTGCCGCGCCGTCTGCGCGCCGATGCGCCCGAGATCCTTCGGCGTCACATCCACCCAGATTTCATCGCCCAATTTCGCATCCGCCTTCAGGGCCTTCGCCTTGGAAAGCGCGATCTCGTCGTGCCTGTTGTTCACCTTTTCCACGGCGATGAGCTGCGCGCGGGCCTTGATCTCGCCCGTCTTCGGATCCATCACGACTTCCAGATTTCTGCCGGCCTCGACCGACTTCTTGGCGGCGCTCAGGAGCGCGCTCTGTACAGCCTCGATGAGGACATCCCGCTTGATGCCCTTCTCCTTCTCGAGGTACTCGATCATCGCGATAAATTCGGCGTTCATGGAAGTGTTAGAAAAGGCTGCATACCGGGAACAAAAAAAGTGGGCTGTGAACCCACTTTCGAGTGACCGGGTCTGCGTTGTGTTTGGGGAAGTTAGCGGGAGAATTTACATGCGTCAAGCGATCGATGCGCCCCTGCCCGGCCTTTTTCGCGAAGGATGACTGCCCGCGCAGTTCTTCCGGCGGAGCGGGAACACAGCCATCATGGCTGTGCGGCCCGCGGGCATCCTGCCTGCAGGCTTCCGCTCGGCAGGCAGGAGACCGCCGACCGCACCGGCTGGAAGCCGATGCTCCGTCGCAACCGGCCTCAGCGCTGCGTCTTCCCCCCGCCCATCGGCTCCTTCCGCACACGGATTTCCACCGCGTTCTTCTGCGGTGCGCCGGGCGTGCTGCGACCGTCGGCGATGAATTTGTCGAGCATTGCTGCGAGACGCTTCACGTCCTCCGTTTTTTTGCCAGCAAGATTTTTTGACTCCGCGCGATCCGCCGCAAGGTCGTAGAGCTGATCCTGCGGCAGGCCATTTTCCGCGGGCGTGCCGGGCTTCGGCGCGCTCCACCCGCCGCTACCGGCGCAGAGGGCGAGCTTCATGTTTCCCTCGCGGATTGCGAAAGACCCATTGATCGAATGCGACACCAGCGCCGTGCGTTTCGGCCCGTCCTTACCGAGCAGCGCGGGCAGGAAGCTGATGCTGTCCTCCGCCGCATTCGCCGGAATTTTCGCGCCCACGATCTCCGCCGCGGTCGCCATGAAATCCGTGAGGCACACGATGTCCGCACTGCTCGTGCCGGGCTTCACTTTTCCCGGCCAGCTCACGATGAACGGCACGCGGTGCCCGCCCTCGAAAATGTCCGCCTTGTGCCCCAGGAAGCCCGCGCTCGGGTCGTGCCCCTTCGCGCGCAGCTCGTCGAATTTCGCCTCCGGCGAGCACCCGTTGTCGCTCGTGAGGATGACCACCGTGTCCTTCGCCACGCCCGCCTCGTCGAGCGCCGCGAGCACGGTGCCGAGCGCCGCATCCACCTGCATCACGAAATCGCCGTACGCATTCAGCCCGCTCTTGTCCTTCCATTCCGGCAGCGGATTGATCGGCGTGTGCGGCGCATTCAGCGGGAGGTAGAGGAAAAATGGGCGCTTCTGTTTTGCCAGCGTCCCGATCCAGCCGGACGCCACGCCCGCGAGCGTCGGCAACACGTCCAGCGCCTCAAAATCCTCCGCCGCCGGCCCCTTCCTCGTCTTCCCGCCATTCTCGCGATCCGTCATCATCGGGAATGCGACCTCCTTCGTCGGCACCTTCGTCACATGA
>BJFP01000024.1 GCA_014189875.1 Verrucomicrobiota bacterium
AACGGCTGGCGGAGTTGGAGGCAGTGGCGAAGAAGGCGAAGCGCGGCGCGTGGCGGTTCGTGAAGTGACGGCACCGGCAGAACCAGCGCGCGGGAACAATTTTTTTTGGGGAGGTAGCCACGCCGTCCCGGCTCGGGAAAATCGCCCCCCACCCCTCACCCTCCTCGGTCGCGCTTTTTCAGCCGCTCCCCGTCGCACGGCAGCCGCCGCGCCCCGCGTTGCAACGCCGCACGCCGCGCCACAGCATCGCCGCGCCATGCTGCCCACGTACACCGTTCAACCGCACCACGCAGGCGGCTACGCGCTCGCCGGGCCGCTCCTGCCGCACGCGCTGCGTTTCTTGGATGATGCCCACGCCGCGAACTACGCGCACCACATGCTCCGTGAGACGGGCGGGCGCGTGGTGATTCTCGATGCACGAGGCCGCTGGCAGTTCACCGAGCACGCGCAGGGCCACGACTCCGGCTTGCGGCTGCTGAACGAGTTTCGAGCGGGCGGTGGAGACACCGGCAAACGTCTTTGAAATCGGCGGACGTGTGATGAGATTTTTTTCCTGAAAATCCACACGAAAACTTTTTTGCCACTCACCACGGAGCGTGTTTTCCACCACGCAAAACCATGATTGAGGGGCGGAGCGACGGCCAGAGCGGGGGGCTTTTCTAAGCAGATCGCCGACTTGCACGACACCGCACGACAATTTCTCTTCCGAACGATGCGTTTCCTTTCATCTCAGGCACTTTCCGGCACGCCTCGATTCTCTCCTCTGAAAACACCGCAAACCCTGATTCCGTCAGGGGTTAAGAGAGTGGCTGGGCCCGGAATCGAACCGGGGACACGAGGATTTTCAATCCTCTGCTCTACCAACTGAGCTACCCAGCCTTGCTCTCCCATTGCGGAATTACTGCGGGAGCGTTCCGATATTCGAGGTCAGCGGGGCTGTCAAGCGCTTCGCGGTGTGCAGTGTCCAAATTTTGGCGTTTGGAGTTGGAAGTTTGGTGTTGAGCGTTTGGCCCCGCGCAGCGGAATTTCGATGTCCGGACGGGCTCGTGGAAACGCGATTCGCCTGCGGCGGGCCAAACTCCAAACGTCAAAGCAGGCCATTGGCGCATCGCGGATTCATGGGAACCGCATGAAAATCACGCCCATCCTGAGCGGAGCGCCGCGTGCATGAGAAAATCGCTCGCAAAAAAACACGCCGCGCAATCCGCTTTGCCAAATTCACGCGCGTGGGCAAGATCGCGGGCGAGAGCGACACGCCCATGCCCATCTACGAATTTTTCTGCCCGAGCAACCGCCGCATTTATTCCTTCTTCGCGCGCAGCCTGCGCTTCGCGGATCTCTCGCCGCGGTGCCCAGACAATCCGAAGTGGATGTTGGAAAAAATGATCAGCGGCTTCGCGATCACCGGGCGTGCGAACGAAAAGGCGGATGCGCCGGGCGGGGATGATTTCGACGAGTCGAAAATGGAGGCGGCGATGGGCGAGATGGAGCGGGAATTCGGACACGTCGCCGAGAGCGAGAATCCCGACCCTCGCGCGCTCGCGAAGATGATGCGGCGCATGGGCGAACTCTCGGGCCAGAAACTCCCGGCGCAGATGGACGAGGTGATCGCGCGGCTGGAGAAAGGCGAGGATCCCGACAAGCTCGAAGCCGAGTACGGCGATGTCTTCGACGCCATGGACACCGCGGGGGACGCAGAAGCCGGCGGCGACAAGTCGAAGGTGAAGGCACGGCGCGCACGGCGCGTCACACGCGATCCGAAGCTGTACGACATGTCGGAATTCTGCGGGTGACGCGCTGCATTTCCTCCTTTCAACCCTCAACTCTCGACCCGTCTTGAAAGCTTCCCCGACCAACGTCCTCGGCACTCCGCTCGAATGCTGCTGCACGAATCCCATGACTGGCTTTTTCCGCGACGGCTATTGCCGCACCGGGCCGCCGGATCGCGGGATGCACACGGTGTGCATCGTCGCGACGGATGAGTTCCTCGCGTTCAGCAGCGCGCAGGGAAATGATCTTAGCACGCCTGTGCCGGAGTACGATTTCCCGGGGTTGTGCGAAGGGGATCGCTGGTGCCTGTGCGTCACGCGCTGGAGTGACGCGCTCGAGGCCGGCTGCGCGCCGCCGGTTGTCCTGGAGTCCACGCACCTCTCCGCGCTCGAGTGGGTCTCGCTGGAGGATCTCCGCGCGCACGCGGCGGCGGGGTAGATCCGATTCGGATCTACTTCGGCAAAGTGAGCGGCCGGTCGCTGAGGCGCGGGACTTCCGGGCCGGGCGGAAGCTTTTCCGCAGAACGCGTCGCGCCGACGATGACCATCCTGCCGTCCTCTTTTTTGCGCACGGAAGGCCGTCCTCTTGCCGACTCCCACATCGTCTGCGAGTACCATTCTCCGTTCACTCCGATTTTCGACAGATAGTACTGGCTCGGGCCGATCATGTGCAGGACGTGCAGGGTGTTGTCGCGGTCGAACTCGTGTCCGAGATCGGCGCCGTTCAGGAAGCGCCCGAGCGGATACGTGGCGAAGATGGTGCCCGTCTTTTCATCCACGATGCGCGCGTAGAGCATCATCTGTTTCGGATGCGGAAATGTGAGCAGCGACACGACGTGGTATTCGCCGGCGTTGTCCTTTGCAGCTGGCACGCCGACGGTCTGGGACCAGAGCTTGCGTCCCTCGCTGATGTCCAGTTTCACCGGAGCGGAGGCGATGTATTTTCCCGTCTCCTGGAAATAGATCGCCGCGCGGACGGTGTAGGTGCCGTATTCGTTCACAGGGTAGAGTCGCACGAGATCCACTGTGCGGCGCATGGTGCCTCCGCTCAGGAGCACCTGCGGCGCATTTTTGTATTCGCCACTGAGCGGCGCGATCAGGTTGCCCTCGCCTTTCATGATCTCGAAGCCGAACCAGCGATCACTGTCGCTGTCGGTGAGCATCACGTCCTTGCCCGCGAGATTGCGGATGACGACGGTGGCCTCCAGCGGCTCGCCGCGGATGAACATGGTGCGTTTCAGTTCGAGGCTGACCTCGAGCTGCGCGCTCGCCGTGGAGAGCAGCGCGAAGAGGAGGATGAAGATGGCGTGGCGGCTCATGTGGTTATTTGCGTTTGACGGTGCGGAACCCGATGTAGAGCGAACGGAAGGCCGGGGTCACAGCTTCGCCGACAAAGAACCTCTCGCCGATTTGCGGCCCGGGCCTCTTTTTCGAAGCCGGCCAGACGAACCACGCATCGTCCGCGGGAATCTTCATCACGCGCCCCCACATCGGGATCGGGTCGCTCGCGAACGAGCCGCCCTTGAGCAGCGGGAGTTCCTTCGGGCCTTCCTTGACCCATTCGCACACATTCCCGGCCATGCCGACGACTTTGAATTCGCTCACATCGCCCGAGAAAGCATCCACGGGCGCCCAGTAGTTGTAGCCGTCATCGGTCTTTGTCCCGCCGGGCATCAGCGAATTGTAACCCGCGTTGGAGTTGAAGTTTTTCGGCTTCAGCTCGTCGCCCCATGGATACTTGAATCCCTTCGTCCCGCGCGCAGCGGCCTCCCATTGCTCTTCGGTGGGCAGGTCGTTTCCGCGCCAGCGCGCGTATGCGTAGGCATCCCAGAAAGTGACGCCGACCATCGGGCAGTTCAGATCCACCGCCGCGCCGGGATCCTCGCCGATTTTCTTGGAAGGATCGGCGGGGTGGTGGAAGAGGCGCTTTCCGCGTTTCGCATTCAGGATGATTGTCGTCACCCCGTCGTTCAAATGCCGCATCCTCCGATCGCCGCGCGGGTGGTCGAACTCGTGTTCGCGATCCGGGTTCTGCTCGCACCATGCGATGAACTTCGCGTACTCGCCGATCGTGACCTCGTATTTGTCAATGTCGAACGCCTCGAGCGGCGCCTTGGCGCCAGCCTGCGGGTCGCCGGCGTCGTAGGTGCCCGCAGGGATATTCACCTGTATGTCGAGCTTTCGCGCATTGGATGTGAAGGTCAAAATCACCCGCACGAGCAGGAACATGAGCAGGCTCAGCGTGCAGATGATGATGATGAGGGAGCGTTTCTTCGCCTTGCGGTCCGCCTCCACCGCGCGCCTCGCTGCGTCGTCCGCGGCCTTCATCTTCGCGGCATCGGCCGGGATGACCTTCGGCTCCAGTGCCTTCACGGCCTGCAGAACGACTGGCCAGCCGCTCACGGGATTCGGCCCGCCGGTCATGCGGCCCAGGAGCATCCGCAGGCCGACGGAGATGGACTCCTCCTGCGTGAGCTGCCGGAGGATGGTGCCGACGGTCATCAGTTCGCGCTCGACCGTGACGGACGGATCCTCGCCGGTCCCGGCGATGTTGGACATGCGGGCGATCTTGTCGTTTCCGAGGCGCAGGCTGCCGGCATCCACCGGGCTGTGTGAAAGATTGTGCGACCACAGGTATTGGAGCCCCTCACCGGCGACCTTCAGCACTTGCAGCGCGGACTTTTCATCGAGCTTCTGCCCGCGTGCGATGAGTTCCGCCAGGCTGGCGCCATCGAGGAATTCCTGCGTGAAAAATGCGAGCCTGTTTTTCTCGTCGGCCTCGAAGACGGACATGATGAACGGATGCTGCACGGCGGCCTTTGCGCGTGCATCGGCGAGAAATTGCGCGCGCATTTCCGGATCCTCCGCGCGTGCGGGGTCGAGCACCTTCAGGCCGACGCGCCGGTTCACGCTGAGCTGCAGGGCGAGATACACGCGCCCCCATTTCCCCTCGCCGATGACCTGTTGCACACGGTAGTCGCCGAGTTGCACACCGATGAGCGGATCAGCGATGTCCTCCGCGACCGCGCGCGGCTGCGCCACGATCCCAGCCTGCGGGACGGCACGCACGGCGACCGCCACGACGGGACTCGGCTTCGCGACCGCCGGCACGGACGCGACCGGAACAGCCTGCACTGCCACCGGCACTGGGGCTGCCGCCGGGACTGCGACTGGCCCGCGGGCTTCCGCGGGCATGTGCATCCTCACAGCAGACACGGCGATGGCGCTCGTCTTGCCGGCGACGCGCGCTTTTTCCGGCGCTGCCGCCGCGGGCGCATGGGCGTTGTTGTGTTCCAGCGCCCGACCGATTTCGGTGATGAGGGCCATCGCATCCACCGGCTTCGGCACCACGGCCGCATCGCCGATCTGCTCGGCGTAATCGGTCAGATCGTAGCCGCTCACGAAAATCGTCCGCATCTTCGGATACGCCTCCTGCAGCGCGGCGCGCAGCGTGAAGCCGTCGGTCGGCTGCATCACCACATCGGTGATCAGGATGTCCACGCCGCCGAGGGCCGCTGCGTGGTCCATCGCCTTCTGTGCATTTGCGGCCACACGCAATTCGTGTCCGGGCAGCGCCCGCACAATGGCCATGAGGGACTGCAAAACATCCGTTTCATCGTCAACAATCAGGATTCTCATGAAAATGGTTCGCTACTCCGAAAGCGTCGGTGACGCCGGGAATTTCTGGCTCAGGCCCGCTGGCTCCGCCTTGGTGTCCTGCAATTCCCCGCGGTAGTAAAGTCGGACGATGTAACCGTAGTAGTCGCGCTTCTCGGTGCGCGCCTGCTGCGTGCTCAGGTCGTAGCTCACCTCGAGCGTCTCCGTGTCGCCGTCCTTCCAGTCCACGGGCGCGGAAGTCCAGCGGTTGCCCACGTCGGCGATCGTCTTCGCGATGTCCTTGCCATTCACGCGCTCGTAGAAAAGCACGAAGACCTTCATCTCATTCACCGCCACCGCCTCCGCCGCGCGCGCGCGGATCGGCACCGCGAGCGCGAACCGTTTCGCTGAGGAAGGATCGGGATCATCCGCCAGCGCCACCGGGCCGAGTGCGAGCACATTGCCATTTGAGGGGCCCGCGCCGCCGACCGTGCGCATCGTGTCCAGCATCGCGGACTCCAGCTTCCCCTTCGCCATCCCGTAGAATACGCCCGCGCGCTCGCCCATGATGAAGATGCGCTTCCACTGCTCGGCTGCCTTGTCCAGCAGGCTCATTTTTTCAAAGGTGAACGCCATCTCTGCGATCGCGAGCGGATTGCCCGGCTCGATAATCACGGCCTCGCGGAACTTCACGAGCGCCGCCGCCGTGTCGCCGCTGTTGCGCAGCAGCTTGCCCTGCTCGACGAGTTCGCCGTAACGCGGATCCGGCTTCGGCGTGAACACGCTCAGCGGAACCGGTGTCGGACGCGGCGGCGGGGATCCCGGCGGTTCCGTCGTGGCCTCCGGTGGCAGCGGGAGCGGCTCGGCGTGAGGCAGCAACGGACGCGGCCCCGGCGAACGCTCCTCGCGCGTCGGCAATAGCGGATCCACGAGCAGCGCGCCGGGATTTTCCGGCGGCGGCGAATCGGCGACGATCTTGCTCACATCAATCTTCAGCGGCGGAGGATGCGGGAAGTCGTCGCCATTTTCCGCAAGGCTGCGCGGGGATTTCTTGCAAAAGGCCACCGTCACCGCGCCAAGCTGGAACACGGCGACCGAAGCCAGGATCGCAGCCGCAATCGCCGCCGTGCGCCCGAAGCGCGGAGACTGGATGGGAGACGGAGAGTGCATGAAATCGTGCAGAGTTGGTGAGGGTATCCGCCTGCACGAAAACTGTCAAACTGCGGGAGCAGCAGGTGGTGGCTCAGTTTGGAAATAGATGAAGCAGGAAGCCATGAACCCACGAAGGAGATTTCCTGATTTCATGGCTTCCTGCTTCAAAATGAGCCAGCACCGAGCAGTGCGACAGCGCCAATTTTGAAGTTAACGTTGAGCGTTAAACGTTGGACATTGAGCTCGTCGCAGGCGCGGTGCGAATGCGGTTGCGCGTCGTGATATCGGGAGGCCGCTGCGCGCGGCTCAACGTCTAATATTCAACGTTCAACGCGAAATCGCGACACCTCCGGGCGATGAAGTCCGTCTGCGCCCCGCCCGCTTCGATGTTGAAAGTTGGAGTCCAAACGTTCCCACTTCCGCTTCATGCGAATCTTCGTCCACATCCCCAGCCAGACCCTCGACCTGCTCGACGACTCCGGCGTGCTGTTGCGGCGCTACGCTTGCTCCACATCGAAATTCGGCACCGGCTGCGAGCCAGGTTCGAACCGCACGCCGCAAGGAAGATTCCGCGTCTGCGAAAAGCACGGCCACGGCGCACCGCCCGGCATGATTTTCAAAAGCCGCCAGCCCACCGGCGAAATCGGACGCGCCGACGACGCCGGCGACCACGTGACCACGCGCATCCTCTGGCTCGACGGACTCGACGCCAAAAACGCAAACACGAAGGATCGCTACATCTACATCCACGGCACGAACGCCGAGCATCTCATCGGCACACCCGCGAGCCACGGCTGCGTGCGGCTCTCGAATGCGGATGTGATCGATCTCTTTGACAACGTGATCGAGGGCAGCGAGGTGAACATCGAAGCGGGCGAATGAGGCAGCCGCACGTGAGGCAGCCCGCTTTTTCACTCCCCGCAGCCTGCCCGTGCGTGTGCGGACGAAACCCGCGCACCGAGAATTTCCGAAGAATTCTGTTGTCACAAATTGCCCAGTCCGACTACATCCCCGCCACATGCAACCTGCACAGAAGGGGGTGACACTATAACATGCGTACTCTCACCATCATCGCAATCGCGGCCATGAGCTTCGGTTTCGCGTCCTGCGCGAAGAAGACCCCGCCGCCGGCACCAGTAGACGGCAAGACCGTGCACCATCACCACGGCTACAAGAAGTAAGCTTCCCCTGCGGGAGGATTACCCTTTCGAGGCCAGGCTGGATTCGTCCAGCCTGGCCTCGCTCTTTTTCCGGGCACCATGGCTTTGAGGAGGGTCTCCCGGAAATGTTCCCGCTCCCGCGCAGCATGAAGCGCCACGCGAGATGCTGCGCGCGCGAAATCCCGATCCGAGCCCCCGATTCGATCTCCACCGCTGCCGACGGCGGAAAAAATCCCGCCGCCGCACCCGCGCAGAAATCCCGCCCGTGATCGCGCCCCGTCACCCCGAGCGCCTGCGCGAGCTTCCCCGGCCCGCTGCAAAGCCACGAGTTGGATTTGTATTTCGGATTTTGTGATTTGTGATTTTGCACACGTCGCCGCGTCATCGCCGCAATCCCCTCCACCGGCTCGATCGCGCGGAACAGCACGAAGCCGTCCTCGCTCCCGCCCTTCACGAGCACGTTCAGCATCCAGTGCATGCCGTAGTTGAAATACACATACGCCGCGCCCGCCGGATGCCGCGCGACAAATTCCCGCGCGCTCGGCCGCGACCACGTGTGGCACGCCTCGTCGTTCAACGCGCCGTACGCCTCCGTCTCCACGATCACGCCCGCACAATTCCGCCAGCGCAGCGTGCATCCGATCAGCTCCCGCGCACACGTCACCGGATCGCGTTGGAAAAATGAACGGTCGAGCGGACTCACGGATCTCCTCTCGGCCAGGAAACACCCGCTCCGCAAGTCGCAAAAAATCTGGGCCTCCACGGGAGTCCGGCGATGTTTTCCTTGGATGTTGGACGTTGAGCGTTGGACGTTAAGCGTTGAGCCAGCCGGAGGCGCGTTGCGAATTTTGAAACGGGTTCTGAAATCGAAAGGCCGCTGCGCGGGGCTCAACGCTCAACGCCCAACTCCCAACGTCCAAGGACAGAACCGCCCATTCACTCCGCTTGCCGCGCACGCCGCATCCCGCTACTCACCCCGCGTGCAGCAGCAAAAAACGCCCCGCTTCGCCGAATGGCTCATCCGCAAAATCCTCACCGCGATCGCGAAGATCCCGTACAAGATCACCACGCAGGGGCTCGACCGGCTGCCCGAAGGCGGCTTCCTCATGCTGCCGAACCACCTCACGTGGATTGACGCCATCCTCCTCCAGCTCGCGTGCCCGCGCACCATCCGCTTCGTCGTCTGGGAGTCGTACTACTACAACCGCATCCTCTGTCCGTTCCTCGCCTTTATCGGCGCGATCCCGATCTCGAACACGCGCGCCAAGGACGCCATCCGCACCGCCATCGAGCACATCAAGGCCGGCGAGATCGTCTGCATTTTCCCCGAGGGAGAACTCTCGAAAAGCGGCGCGCTGCTCCGCATTCAGCGCGGCTACGAAGTCATCGCGCGGCAGGCAAAGTGCCCCGTCGTCCCCGTGTGGCTCGATCAGATTTGGGACAGCGTCTTCTCGTATCGCGGCGGCCGCTTCTTTTGGAAAAGGCCGAAGTTTTTCCGCTTCCCCGTCACAGTCGCATTCGGCGAGCCGATGGACGCGCACCGCGCGAATGCCGCCGCGGTGCGCCAGCGCATGCTTGAGGTCAGCGAATTCTGCTATCAGCGCCGCCCATTTCTTAAGGGCCACATCGCCGACGCCTGTCTGCGCGGGCTGAAAAAAAATCCCGGCGAAATTGCGATCGTGGACGGTCACGACGGCACCTCTCTCGAACGCGGACGCCTGCTCGCCGCCGCGCTCTCATTCGCAGACATCATCCGCGAGAACGTGCCGGAGAAACGCGTCGGCATCGTCCTGCCCTCCGGCGCACCCGCGATGCTCGCAAATCTCGCCGTGCTCTTCGCCGGAAAAATCCCGGTGAACCTCAACTTCACCGCCGGCACCGCCGCGCTCGAATCGTCCATCCGCAAGGCCGGCATCGGCACCGCGATCACCGCCGGCGCCGTGCGCGACAAGCTGAAGGAATTTCCGTGGCCCGCGTACGTCATGCTGCTCGAAGGACTCAGGGAAGACATCAAGCGCGGCGCGGTGAAATGGTTCCTCCTCTCAAAAGTGCTGCCCGCCGGACTGCTCGGCCGCATCGCGGGCATCCCGCGCCACGGTGACCGCGGCGAAGCATTCCTGCTTTTCACCAGCGGCAGCAGCGGTGAGCCCAAGGGCGTCGCGCTCACCCACCGCAACCTGCTCGCAAACACGCGCCAGTTTGGCGACATGCTCGACCTCGGCGCGAGCGATGTGATCTTCGGCGCGCTCCCGTTTTTCCACAGCTTCGGCGCGACGGTCTGCCTGCTCTTCCCGATCATCGGCGGAGTGCGCGTGGTCACGTATCCGAACCCGCTCGACGCCGCGAAATGCGCCGCGCTCATCGCCCGCCACAGCGCGACGATCATGCTCGCGACGCCGACTTTCCTGCGCGGCTACCTCAAGCGCGCCACGCGCGAACAGCTCGCCAGCGTGCGCCTCCTCGTCACCGGCGCGGAAAAGTTGCCGCACGAACTCTCCGAGGTGTTCCTTGAAAAATTCGGCATCGAGATCATGCAGGGCTACGGTCTCACCGAGACCTCGCCCGCCGCATCATTCAATCTCCCGAACCGCGTGCCCGACGTGATCCAGGCCAGCAACCGCCGCGATTCCGCGGGCCGTCTCGTCGGCGGACTCGCCGCACAAATCCGCGATCCCGAGACGGGTGCCATCCTCACGCTGCACGAAAAAGGGATGCTGTGGTTCAAGGGTGCAAATGTCTTCGACGGCTACCTCGACGATCCCGCACGCACTGCGGAAGTGATCCAAGACGGCTGGTTCCGCACCGGCGACCTTGCGCGGTTCGACGAGGACGGATTCCTTTTCATCGAAGGCCGCATGTCGCGCTTTTCAAAAATCGGCGGCGAGATGGTGCCGCACGAAACCGTCGAGGCGCGCATCGTCGAGACCTTTGGATTCAGCGGTGAAGGCGAGCGCGTGATCGCGATCAGCAGCGTTCCCGACGAGGCAAAAGGAGAATCGCTCGTCGTGCTCACCACCCGTGAAATCACGCAGAACGATCTCCGCGAAAAACTCTCCGCCGCCGGAATGCCGAACCTCTGGATCCCGCGCCACATCTTGCGCATCCCGCAAATCCCCGTCCTCGCCAGCGGCAAGCTCGACATCCAGGGCTGCACGGAACTGGCGAAGCAGGCGGCAAAGTAGGCGCGCTCGGAAGAGCGCGGACGTGAGCTTCCGCTCACTCCTACGAGCACATCAGTCGTGCATCACGAACGGCTCGCCGCAGTGCGTTTCCTCAAAATCCGGCAACATCTCCGCATACCTGCCGCCCTTGAGTAACTCGCGCTGACGCTCGGCAACAAACGCAACGTATTCGCACCACGAAAGCGTAGGCGCAGCCGGATGCTCGTGATCCGCAGGAAGTTCGAGGTTCAGCAAATCGGCGTTCATAGGTAGCCACGCTCCTTTAGCACCGAAACGGACTCTTGCGAGGCGTACTTCGTGCAAACGTCTGCCAGTTCATCCTTCGTTATTGCATCAGGATTGCGCTCCAAGAGTTCAATCACATCAGCCATGTCTTTCAGCATTCGCTTCGGACTGTTTTTCACAGCATGAAGCTTCAGCGCAATGAGGTGTGCCATTCGCGGGGCATGAAGCGATCCGTTCTCCGCAGGCATTTGCACCCGGCCGGCCCACATCTTTTCAAACGTTGCCTCGTCCACAAACATCGCGTGAATCGGCATCCCTCCCGGCTTTCCCTCAAACCAATACTCGTGAAATGAACTGAACCCGCCCGCGCGTAGGAAGCCGTGACTGCGCAGCACGGCGTCCAGCTTTTCGAGCGAGGCCTTCGCCACCATGCAGTCCACGTCCACGGTCATCCTCGAATATCCATGCGCTCCGAGTGCATTGCCGCCGATGATGAGCACGGGGCACTCCGCC
The DNA here is from genome assembly GCA_014189875.1 of Verrucomicrobiota bacterium. GTDB lineage: Bacteria > Verrucomicrobiota > Verrucomicrobiia > Chthoniobacterales > Chthoniobacteraceae > SXWH01. Next base: position 11,599 of record BJFP01000024.1, read on the forward strand.
TGCGCGATGGCTGCGAGAGCGACGACGATGTCGGACACGGCCTAGAAAAAGATCGGGATGATCAAAATCGCGACAATGTTCACCACTTTGATCATCGGGTTGATCGCCGGGCCGCTCGTGTCCTTGTAAGGATCGCCGACGGTGTCGCCGGTCACGCTGGCCTTGTGCGCCTCGCTGCCCTTGCCGCCGTGGTGGCCGTCCTCGATGTATTTCTTCGCATTGTCCCACGCGCCGCCGCTGCTGGTCATCGAGATGCCCATGAAGAGGCCGGTGACGATGCTGCCGACGAGCACGCCGCCGAGAATTTTTGCCCCGTCCGGAATCGCCGCGACGGCGAGGACGGCTGCGATCGGGATGAGCGCGGGGATGATCATTTCCTTGAGCGCAGCCTTCGTGACGATGTCCACGCAGGTGCCGTAGTCCGGCGTGTCCTTGCCGGTGAGGATGCCGGGCAACGCCTTGATCTGGCGGCGCACTTCGGTGACGACGGCACCCGCCGCGCGACCGACGGCGCTCATGCTGAATGCGCTGAAAAGATACGGAAGCAGGCCGCCGATGAAGAGGCCGATCATCACCTTGGGATCGTTCAGCGAGAAGCCGAGCGTGTCGGCGATCTTCGCTTTCAACGCGACGAGCGCCTCGCCGGTGACACCCGTGAGCGCGTGTTCGAGGTGATCCTTCAAATCCACAAAGTAGCTGCCGAAGAGCACGACTGCGGCGAGGCCCGCGCTGGCGATCGCGTAGCCTTTCGTCACGGCTTTCATCGTGTTGCCGACGGCGTCTAGTTCGTCCGTCGTCTTGCGCACTTCGGGCGGGAGGCCGCTCATCACGGCGATGCCGCCTGCGTTGTCAGTGATGGGCCCGAACGCATCGAGCGAGATGATGATGCCGGCCATCGAGAGCATGGCCATGACTGCGATGGCGATGCCGTAGAGCCCGGCAAATGCGTGGGCGCCCCAAATCGCGGCACCGATGCAAAGCACCATCGGCGCGGTGGCCTGCTGGCCGATGGCGAGGCCGGCGATGACGTTCGTGCCGTGGCCGGTCTCGGAGGACTTGGCGATTTTCCGCACCGGCCCGTAGGCGGTGCTTGTGTAGTAATTGGTGATGAGCACGGAGACGCCCGTCATTACGAGGCCCACGATGCTCGCGAGGAAAATGCCCTGCGTGGTCAGCGCCGCGCCTTCTTTCATCGCGAGGCCCGCGGGGAAAATCCAATTCGTGAGCGGATAAAACGCCGCCGCCGAAATCACGCTGCTGACGAGCACGCCGCCCATGAGTGCGGGGCCGGCCTTGCCTCCGTAGCTGTTCACAAAAAGCACGCCGATGATGCTCGTGATGATCGAGACTCCGCCGAGGAGAAACGGATACACGACCGCCGCCGCACTCGCGCCAGTCGCCGCGGTGAGCGCGCCGACGAGCACCGCGCCGATGAGCGACACGGCGTATGTTTCAAAAACATCCGCGGCCATTCCCGCGCAGTCGCCCACGTTGTCGCCGACGTTGTCCGCGATGGTCGCGGGATTGCGCGGATCGTCCTCCGCAAGATCGTGCTCCACTTTGCCCACGAGGTCCGCGCCGACATCCGCGGCCTTCGTGTAGATGCCGCCGCCGAGCCGCGCGAAGACCGAGATGAGCGATGCGCCGAGCGCGAGGCCGATGAGGCTCGCGACCGCCTTGCCGGGCATCAGCTTTTCCACGATGAGGTAGAAGCCACCGGTCGAGAGCAGCGCGAGCGCGACGACGAGCAGGCCCGTGACTGCACCGCCGCTGAATGCCGCCTGCAATGCCTTCTTCGCGCTGGTGCGCGCGCCTTCCGCGGTGCGGACATTGGCCTTCACCGCGATGCGCATCCCGATGAATCCGGCAGCGAGCGAGCACACGGCACCTACGATGAAACCGATCGCAGTCGGCACGTCTTTTTTCCAAAACAGCAGCGCGGCGATCGCGATGCCGATCACGGAAATCGAGACAAGCTGTCGGCTGAGGTACGCCTTCGCGCCCTGCTCGATGGCATTCGCGATGAACTGCATTTTTTCCGTGCCGGATGAAATCGAGAGGAGCGATTTGATCAGCCAGAGTGCGAAGATCAGGCCGAGCGCCGCGCAGGCGAGCGAGATTGGGATGCCGTTTTCGATGAGGGTAGCCAGTGTCAATGCCATAGATGTTTTACAGGGAGGGGAACGCGAAAGGCGGCGCAGATTAGAAATTTAGACATGGCTGGCAAGAGGGATTTGCCTGAGCCCGTGGTTGATTCGCAACCGCGCGTTTGAACTCGCCGCTATTTTGGGGCGCGCGGCGCGACGAGCAGCGAGAGGATTGCTTTCTGCGCGTGCAGGCGGTTTTCGGCCTGCGTGAAAATCGTGTCCGCGTGCGCCTCAAAAACCTCGGCGGTGATCTCCTTGCCGCGATACGCGGGCAGGCAGTGCATGACGAGCGCGCCGGGCTTCGCGAGCTTAACGAGCGCTGCGTCAATCTGATACGACGCGAGCTGCGCGATGCGGTATTCGGATTCCTCCTCCTTGCCCATGCTCACCCACACGTCGGTGTAGAGCACATCCGCGCCGCGCGCGGCGGCTTTCAGATCGTCGGTGATCACGAGCTTTCCGCCGCCGATTTTGCCAGGGGGAAATGCGCGCGCGACGATTGCGGGATCGGGCTGGTAGTGCGCGGGCGCGGCGATGCGCAGCTCGAAGTCGAGCTTCGACGCGGCCCACAGCCACGAGAGCGGGACGTTGCACGCGCCGTCGCCGATGAAGGTGATCACCTTGCCGGAAAATGTGCCGAGCTTCTCCGCGACCGTCTGCAGGTCCGCGAGGATCTGGCACGGATGCTCTCCGTCGGTGAGCGCGTTGATCGTCGGGATGCGGCTGAACTTCGCGAAATTTTCCACCTCGTCCTGCCCGAACGTGCGGATGACCGCGCCATGGCACATGCGCCCGATGACGCGCGCGGTGTCCTCGATCGGCTCGCCGCGGCCGAGCTGGATGTCGTCGGCTGCGAGAAAAATCACATCGCCGCCGAGTTCGCGGATGCCGACCTCGAAGCTCACGCGGGTGCGCGTGGATGACTTGGAAAACATGAGCGCCCAGCACTGGTGCCGCAGCGGATGAGCCTCGTGCCGGCCGCGCGTGGACTTCATCTTCACGGCGAGATCGAGCACTGTGAGGATGTCGTCGCGGCTGGTGGCTTCGAGTGAAAGCAGGTGTTGCATGGAGGTTCCGCCTTGGAAAAAGGGTGCCGAGGATGCCGGGTTCGCGGGCGATGACAAGCCGAACTTTCGCATCCGCCGGGCGAAAATCGGACACGCGGCGTGTTGGTGAGGCACCATTCGGAAGCTGCACCGCACAAGCCTGTCCCTCGTTTCGCCACGCCCGTACGCTCGAGGTTGGGAACCTCGCCTGCTATTTCCCGGGCCGCGGTGTCCGCTACGTCTTGCTCTCCGTGCCGGCCTTGAGCTGCGCGGTGAGCTGGCTCACGCGCTGCTTCATGATTTTACCGGACTTAAACCGCACCGTCGCCCTCGCGGGAATCGCGAAGCTGCTGCCCGGCACGTTTGGGTTCCGCCCGACACGCGGCTTGGTGAGCTTGACCTCGAACACGCCGAAGTTTCGCAACTCGACGTTGTCGCCCTTGGCCAGTGCCTGAATGATCTGGTCGAGCGTCTTCTGGACGACATCGAACACCTCATGCTGCACGAGCCCGGTTTCGTTGCTGATGTTCAGAACGATCTCACGTTTCGTCAATGTAGCCATAATCTCGTTTTGCTAGGACCTTTGCTTCCCCTATGCAAGCCCGGAAATCCCCGGATGTTACGCAGGATGCGGCGGCACCTCGGTGTATTCCAGCGCCCACTCGCGCATGAAGCGAACACGCACCGGCTCGACGCGGTAGATGATCAGTTCGGGATTCTCCGGCGTGCCGAGGTAACGGCGCAGCAGCGGATTCCCCTCCCAGATCGCGTGCAGCACGGCGGCGTCCTTTTCAATGTGCGCCGTACCTGTGATGCGCACCTGGTCGTGGTGCTCGTCGAGGTAGCACAGTTCGCAGCGCGGATTCGCGGCGAGTTCGCGCGTCTTGCCGTAGCTGCGCAGATTCGCGACGTAGATCGTGAAGCCATCCACGCGCACCGGCGACACGGGCCGCACACGCGGCTGCCCCGCCTCGTCCACCGTGGAGAGCATCGGAAATTTTGCGCGGCGGATCACCTCGTGTGAGAGTCGCGTGGCTTCGTCGGGGGAAATGGGCGCGGGTGGCGGCATGGGAGCGAGGGGAACAGGAATCGCGAAAGATTTCAACCGGCGGATCGTGTCATCGCCCTCTTACTCTGAATCCTAATCGTAATCGTAATCCCTCTGTCGGCGCGGGATTCACGGATGCGGAAGTAAGATTAAGATTAAGAAAACCCGCCGACATCCGCACGATGCGATTGCTCGACACCGCCGCGCCGCTGCGAAAATGTGCGCGCCATGGAAATCGCGAAGCTCGTGCTGCTGTGCATTGCATCCCTGTGCGGATACGGCGCCGTCGTCGGAAGCATCTCCGCGGCGCTGTGCCCGGAGGCGTTCACGCTCGGGCGTCCGCCGTCGTTCGAGCACTGGCCCGCGCTCGCGCTCGGTGCGATCTGGGGCACGCTCGATCTGCTCATCCCCTCGACGATCGCCGGGGTCGCGCTCGGGTTCGCCGCAAATGTCGGCCCGCGTCCCGCGCTGAAGACCTCATTTTTCCACCGCGTCATCCCCGGCCTGATCGGGCTGATGGCACTCGTCTCAATCGTCGCCGGCATCGCGGGCTTCATCGCGACACGGCACGGCGGACACACGATCACCGGCCCGCTGAAGGCGACGCTCGCGCTCGAAAAACACCCGATGCTCGCAGCCGTGTGGTGGTCGTCGCTCGGCGGACTGCTCATGCTATTCGCCTCGGCGATGATCCTCGCGGCATGGACATGGCGGAAGCGCGCGCAGATCGAGGACATGCTGCGGAAGCGCTGAGGAGGGGATGTTTCGCCGAGGGGCGATGGGAAGCGAGTGCTCAGTGCTCAGTGCTCAGTTTTCGCTCACCGTTTCTGAGCACTGAGTACTGAGCACTGAGCACTGAGCACTTTCCCTACTCGCGCCTACCGCGCCGCCGCGCCCTTGTGCGAATCCTGAAATTTCGCCGCACGCCGCACGCCCTCCACCACCTGCGCGCCGGTGAGCTTTTTCGAAACCTCCAGCAACAGGGCATCCGCGCCCGGCACGTGTTCCCACGTCGCAAGCCAGAACCATTTGTAAGCCTCCACGAGATCGGGCGCGCGTCCGACTCCCTGCGCGCACATCGCGCCGAGATCGAACTGCGCGCCGGCGTGCCCTGCCTCTGCGGCCTTGCCGAGCCACTCGCCCGCGCGCTCCGTGTCACCGCGCACGTAGAAGATCCGCCCGAGCGTCGCCATCGCCTTCGCATCGCCCTGCCGCGTGCCATCGAGCAGGCGCGAGGAAAATTCGCCGACCGTCTCCTTTGCCATGTTTGGCGCGATCCACAGCGCGGACTTCCCATCGAAAAGTCCCGTCTTGCGGAACGGCGACCACTCGTCGGCATCCTGCGCGGGCACCGCATTCTGCGCGGGCGCGGCGGCGGCGATGAGCAGAAGCATCAGGAGAAATTTCGGCATGGGCGCGACCGTAGCGCGCAAATCCCGCTTGCCAAGCACCCGGGCACCGCGCAGCTTCCGCGCCCTCTGACGTCGGGCCGTAGTTCAGCTTGGTAGAACGCTTGAATGGGGTTCAAGAGGTCGCGAGTTCGAATCTCGCCGGCCCGACCAGTCGGGGATGCTGCGCGATGATCTACCGCAGCACACGCCGGACGGGCTCCGTGTTTTGGAGCCTGTTATGCACTTTGAAAGAGACGATGCATCAAGGGAGCGCGGAACAGCCAATGCCCAACGTCCAGCATTCAGCATTCAGCGCCGCGTCACGGGTGCCGGAGGATCAGCGTCTTGATCTCGCTCATCTCCTCCATCGCGTAGCGGATGCCCTCGCGTCCGAAGCCGCTGTCCTTCACGCCGCCGTACGGCATGTTTTCCACGCGCCACGTCGGCACCTGGTTGATGAGCACGCCGCCGACATCGAGCGTCTCGAATGCGCGGAGCGCGCGGCGGAGGTCGTTCGTGAAAATGCCGGTCTGCAATCCGAAGCGGCTGTCGTTCACGAGGCGCAGCGCATTTTCAAAAGTATCGTAGCTGTGCAGCGTGACGACCGGCGCGAACAGTTCCTCGCGACAGGCCTCGTGCGAGGGCGGCACGTCTTCGAGGACTGTAGCTTCCAGGCAGAATCCGTGTGTCTCGCCGCCGAGCGCGATGCGGCCTCCTGCGGCGACGGCGCTGGCGAGCAGCGCGCGGGTCTTTGCCAGCGCGTCGGCGGTGATCATCGGGCCGACTACTGTGGCGCGATCGCGCGGATCGCCTGTCTTCACTTTTTCGCGAATGTGCGCGATGAGGCGCGTGCGCAATTCGTCGTATATTTTCTCCTGCACGAAAATCCGCTGCACGCTGATGCACGACTGACCCGCGTTGCCGAACGCGCCCGCGGCGATCATCGGCACTGCGGCGGCGAGGTCGGCGGCGTCGTGGACGATCACGCCTGCGTTGCCGCCAAGTTCGAGGCACACGCGCTTTTTTCCCGCGAGCGTCTTCAGCCGCCAGCCGACATCGGGGCTGCCGGTGAAACTCACCATGGCCACGCGATCGTCCGTCACGAGGTGCGCGGCATCCTCATTCGTGCAGACGACGAAGTTCATCTGCCCCGCGGGCACACCCGCCGCAGCGAGCGCTTCCGCGAGGAGTAGCGCGGTGAGCGGAGTCTTCGCCGCGGGCTTCACGACCATCGTGTTTCCCGTCGCGAGGCAGGGCGCGACTTTGTGCGCGACGAGGTTCAGGGGAAAATTAAACGGCGTGATCGCGCTGATCACGCCGATCGGAAAGCGCCGCGAAAATCCCGTGTGCCCCGCGCCCGCGGGCATCGCGTCGAGCGGCAGCACTTCGCCCGCGCCGCTCCAGCGCCGCGCCTCTTCGGCGGCGGTCGCGAATGTGCAGACCGCGCGCGCGACCTCGCCCTCCGCGAGCGTGATCGGCTTTCCGCTCTCGGCGACGATCATCTCCGCAAACTCTTCGCGCCGCATCTCGATTGCCTGCGCGATGCGTGCGAGCAGCGATGCGCGTTCGTGTGCGGGCACGCTGCGTGTCTGCGAAAAGGCCGCGTGCGCCGCGGCGATCGCGGAGTCAATCGCGTGTGCGTCGCCGAGCGATACGCGCGCGATTTCCTCGCCCGTAAAGGGATTCCGCACCGGCAGTGTCGCCGCCGTCCCGATCCATTTTCCGCCGATGAAAAGCCGTGTCTGCATGGCCTATTTTTCAAACACCTCGCGTTTTTCCACGAAGATTTTCAGTCCTTCCTTCGAGAAATTGTCCATCAGCGCATCGGGGGCGAGTGCCTCGGGCATCATCACGCCGCGCTCGGGGATTGCGCCCTCCACGATGAGCCGCGCGGCGAGCGCGGGCGGGATGCCCGTCTGCACGACGGTGAGCGAATAGCCGTAGCGCTCGTACGTCTCGTGGTGGCTGTCCATCGTGTAGATGAAGTACTCCACGCGCTTGCCGTCCTTCATGCCGAGCACCTCGGTGCCCACGCACGAGTAGCCGTCCGCCGTCGCGCCGAGCGTCGCGGGTTTGGGGAGATTCGCGCACGCCACGCGCACCGGGCTGACCTCGACGCCGTCCACCTTCACCTTTTTCCACGAGTCGAGTTCGAGCAGCGCGAGGCTCTTTGCGAGCGACACGACCTTGTCGCTCAGCGTGTACTTGAAGACGGAATAGCGGACGCCCTTGTCCACAAACGGCTTGTAGAGGCCGAGCGACACGCCCTCCTCGTGCGCGACCGCGTAGGTCTTCATCAGCCCGAGCGGCGGCGGGAAACGGTGCCACTCCATCTCGGTTTCCAGCGGCTTGCCGGACACCACGCGCGCGTCCTTCACGAAATACGGCACCGCGCCGAGTTCCTCGAAAAGCGTCTCCGGCGAGAACAGCACGGCGAAGCGGTAACCCTTCACGTCCGCATTGTCCGCATCGAGCACGCGGATGCTCTCGGCGGTGTCGAGCCGGTCCATCGCCCAGCGCGCGAAGACATTCACCGCGCCGGGATCGCAGCCCATGCAAAGCAGGCCGAGCAGGTTCTTTTCGCGGAAGCGCACGTCGAACTTCTCGATCTCCGCCTCGTAGCTGTTCTTCGCCGGGCGCTTCACGCCGGGCGGCGAATAGATGTCCGCCGCCATGTCGAGGTAATGCGAGCCCGCCTGCGCGCACGCATCAAGCACGCTGTGGTTCACCTGCCACGTCGCGGCATTCAGCGTCACCGCGATTTTTTTCTCCTCCAAAAATGCGGCGAGCCCCGCGGTATCCATCGCATTGATCGGCACCACCTCGAACCGGCTCTTCTTCGTCCTCTCATGCAGGCGCTGCGCATACGTCGTGTCCACGTCGCCGAGGAAGATGCGGTCGAACGCCGCATAGCCGTGCAGCTTCTGCCCGACGACGGAGCCCACTCCGCCGGTCCCGATGATGAGTGCATTGGCCATGGCCCACCTTCGTCGAAGGGGGCGACGCTTGCAAGTGCGCGGGGCTGGAGCGGGCCGCGTTCCACCGTAGCCGCCGAGGGAATGAGGCGGGCACTTTGAATTAACGATTGGCGATGCGGATTGCGGATTGGAAAGCGTGCCCGCCTCCTGCCGTCGGCGGCTACAACGTAGTCCCACGCTTCAGCGTGCCGCGATGGGCGACGGCAACTTGCGGGCGAATCGAAATCGGCGCGCACGTCCTGCTTCGCCCGCACCCGCTGGTTCGCACGGTCCTGCACGCTGAAGCGTGGGACTACGTTGCCCGCCACTCCGCCAGCGTCGTCCGCACCTTCGCGGCGTTCGGGTCTTCGATGGCCTCGTAAATCTCCAGCGCGGCCGCCGCGCGGGCGATGGCCTCGGGTCGGTTCCCCAGCGAGTCGTGCGCGAGGGCGGAATTCCACAGCGCGTGGCTCTCCCCGCGCCGGTCACCGATCTCGCGGGTGACGATCAGCGCCTGCTCGTGATACTTGATGGCGTTGCGCGCGTCGCCCAAGGCGGCGTGGGCGAGGCCAAGGTTGCTCAAAATAGTGCCCTGCGCGCGTCGATCACCAGTTTCGCGGCAGACTAGCAGTGCTTGCCCGTTATACTCGATGGCCTTAGATGCGTCGCTCAAGGCATAGTGAGCGAGGCCGAGGTTGCCCAGCGCGGCAGCTTTAGCGCGCCGGTCCCCGACTTCGTCGGCGATGGACTCGGTGAGCAGACGCTTCACGTCGCCGAGCGCGGACTGGAGGCTCTGCTCCTGCGTGAGGACGCGGAAGCCCGCGCGGGAGAACGCCCCGTGGAGGACGTCGCGCCACTCCTTCAGGTCAATCGTAGCCGCACTGAGGAAGACGGTGGGAACAGCCATGGGGCGCGGAAGGTGCCGTGATGCGGGAGGGAACGCGAGTTGGAAGTGCCGTAGGCTCGCCGCAGGCAAGCGCGGCGTCGCGGGCTACAGCACTGTTCCGCGCAGGACGACGAGCGCTACGTTGAAGTAGATGAGCAGGCCGGTGACATCCACGAGCGTGGCCACGAACGGTGCGGAGGAGGTGGCCGGATCCAGCC
>BJFP01000025.1:0-17216 GCA_014189875.1 Verrucomicrobiota bacterium
GGACGCAGTTAGGTTTTGCGCGATGGCGGACACTTCGCAGCCTAGCCTCCCGCTCGATGAACCGATCCGTGAACCGGATCGCGCCGCGTTTGATTTTGCCGATGTGCCGCGGCTGCTCGCGGCATTTTTCCGCTGGTGCGTGGGCAATCCCGCGCAGGCGCTGTTGCTTGCGGTGCTCGCGGGCGCGATCGGTTTCGCATATTTCGGGATCCTCGCATTTTACGGCGGGAAGATCAGTGCAGCGCACTGGATCATGGCCGGATGGAGCGCGGAAAATGATCAGCAGCACTGCTGGGGAATCATCCCGGTGGCCGTCGCGCTCGCGCTTTTCCGCTGGCGCGAGATCGCGGCGCTGCCGAAGCTGGGCGTGAATTCCGGGCTGTGGGTTGTTGGCGCGGGTGTGCTGCTCTTCGTCGTCGGCGTGAGGTGTACGGAGGCGCGCTACACGATTTTTGCGCTGCCATTGCTGTGCTATGGTGCAGTGCGGTTTCTCTTCGGCGTGCAGCTCAGCCGCGTCGTTCTTTTTCCGTGCGTGTTCCTCCTTTTCATGACGCCGCTCGGCGGTCTCGTGCAGGGTACGGTTCCGTTGCAGGTGCTCACGGGGAAGGCCATAGCCATGCTGTCCTCGGTGTGCGGCATCCCGATCCTCGTGGATGGCAGCAACCTTTCGTCGCCGGACGGACGTTTCCCGCCGATGGAAATCGCGGGTGGCTGCTCGGGCATCCGCTCGCTCATGGCGATGAGCGCGCTCGCTGCGCTCTACGCGTACTTCACGATGCGCGGGCCGGTGCGCGGGCCGGTGCGTGGCGTGATGCTCTTCTGCAGTTCGCTGATTTTCGCGGTGCTCGGGAATTTCGCGCGCGTATTTTCTGTTGTGCTCTTTGCCCGCTTCCTCGATGCGAAGACCGCCACGGGGCTCTACCACGACTACTCGGGCCTCGTGTTTTTCCCGGTCGCGGTCCTCGCGATGGTGGGATTTGGAAATGTGCTCAACCGCGACTGGTCGGAGAGCTTCGCGCGGTGGTTCGCACTGAAGCCCGCGTCCGCCGCCGTGGGCGGCGGCGCCCCCGCCGCGCCGCCGAAAAAAACCAAGCCGAAGAAACCGCTGCGCTATGACTACTAGCCGGCTCGCGACGCTTGTCGCATTCATCACACTCGGAATCGCGACCGTCTTCCTGCTCCCGAAAGGCGGCGAGCAGCCTGCTGGGATCGTGATGGAGCTGCCGGATTTCGTCGGCAACTGGAAGGGCACCAATGCGGAGATGTCGCAGGCCGAACGCGAGACGCTCGGCGAGGCCTCGGGCACGCGCTTTGCCCGCAAGACCTACCGCAATCTTGCCGGCTACGAGATCATGGTCTCCATCGTACTTTCCGGGCGCGACATGAGTACGGCCATTCACCGCCCGGAGCGTTGCCTTCAGGCGCAGGGATGGACGCTGCAGGATGCCGACCACTTCGCGATATCGCTGCCGCAGCGCGGGGCATTTCCCGTCGCGCAACTGCGCAGCACGCGCGCGAATAAGGCCGATAGCAGCGGCCCTCCGATCGAGCTTCAGGCGTTCTACTGGTTCGTCGGGGAAAAGGACATCAGCGCGGGACACTGGTCGCGCTGGGCGATCGATAATCGTGACCGGCTTTTCCGCGGCGTGAGCCAGCGCTGGGCCTACATCCTGATCAGCGCGACCGTGCCGGCGGCGAAGGATCCGAAAGATAGCGAGGCGATCCGCAAGTGGTCAGGCAACGCCGTCCGTGAGTTCATCCGGATGCTCGCGCCGAAGATCCACCTGGACACAGTGCGCTACGACTGAGCGAAGCCGCGCAGTCGCGCTGGTGAAAGCGCGGGCACTGCTTGTTTTCCCGGGGGAAGATCAGCCCGCGCTTTCACAAGCGCAGCTACGAAGCTACTTGAGCTTCGCGGCCACGAGCGCCTCGAGCTTCACGATGTCCACGGCGAATTTGCGGATGCCGTCCGCCGTCTTCTCCGTCGCCATCGCGTCGTCGTTCAGCTCGTAGCGGAACGTCTTCTCGTCGTAGTGGCGCTTCGCGATGTCCATCGTCTGCGCGGCGGCTGCGTCGAGCTTGCGCGTGAGCGGCTCGGTGCTGGCCTGAAGTTCGCCGAGCAGCGCGGGGCTGATCGTGAGCAGGTCGCAGCCCGCGAGTTCCGTAATCTCGCCCTTGTTGCGGAAGCTCGCGCCCATCACCTCGGTCTTGTGGCCGAACTTTTTGTAGTAGTTGTAAATCTGCGTGACCGACACCACACCGGGATCTTCCGTCGGTGCGTAGTCTTTCTTCGTGCTCGCCTTGAACCAATCGAGGATGCGCCCGACGAACGGCGAGATGAGCTGGATGCCGCCCTCGGCGCACGCCACGGCTTGCGCGAGCGAAAAGAGGAGCGTGAGATTGCAATGGATGCCTTCCTTTTCCAGCACCTCGGCGGCCTTGATGCCTTCCCATGTGCTCGCGATTTTGATCAGCACGCGGTCGCGCGAAATGCCGTTCTTCTCGTAAAGCGCGATGAGCTGGCGGCCCTTCGCGATGGAGCCTTCGGTGTCGAAAGACAGGCGCGCATCCGTTTCCGTGCTCACGCGGCCGGGAACGATCTTCAGGATTTCGAGACCGAAATTCACGAGGATGTGGTCCACCACGTCGTCCACCTGCTTTGCGCCGGTGAGTCCGCTGCCCTTGCGATCCGTCACGGCCTTGTCCACGAGCGGCGCATACTCCGGCTTCGAGGCGGCGGCGAGGATGAGCGAGGGATTCGTCGTCGCGTCCTGCGGCTTGTAGGCCTTCATGGATTCAAAGTCGCCCGTGTCGGCGACGACTTTGGTGAGTTGCTTGAGCTGGTCGAGTTGCGTGGTCATGGTGTGTTGAAAGAGCGCGGGTCTTTGGAAAATGGGGGTCGAGCGTATGCACATCCGGGCGGCGCGCAAACGGGAATTTCGCCGATGGGAAAATCGCCGGCGTGATTTTCAAAAGCTACGCAATCCCGGACTCGGCGCGCAGCTTGTCGAAGGCGTCCCATTCATTCGCGTAGAACGGATACTCCACCGTGGTGTTGTGCGGCTTGTGGCGGAAATGTTTGTAGGCCCACAGCCACAGGCCGGGCTCGCGACGGAGGCTCGGCTCGAAGTGATCCCAGCATGCCTGCGCGATTTCGCGGAGTGTGGCGACAGGCGGGCATTCGAGGATGGTCAGACGCGCTTCGCACGAGCCGTCGCGCTGCGGAACGGTGTCCACGCAGGCGATGATCGCATCGGCACGCTGGGCGAGCACCGCGTGGAGGATGCTCGCGCTCATTTCCATGCCAAACGCGCGCACGATGGTCGCGGCCTGCGAAGGGGCGACGCTCAGGTCGCAGAGGAATGCCGCGCGCCCCCCGCGCTTGACCGTGCGCAACATGCGCAGCATCGAGTTTTCCTGCGGAATGATCGTCTGGCCGGTCACTTCGCGCAGGGACTTGAAGACGGCGTCGAGCCCCGGGTTCTTGAAATTCTCCGCGACCGCGATCGCGCCGGGGCCGCCCAAGCCGCACGCGAGGCTCGACCATTCCCAGTTTGCGGCGTGCAGCGAGACGTAGATGACGCCGCGTTTCTCGCGGGCCGCGCGCTCATTCAGGATTTCCCAGCCGTGCAGCCGGAGGTTGTGCCGGTTCTCCGGACGGGCGAGGGCGGGCGACCAGAAAAGGTCCACCATCGTGCGAGCAAAATTGCGGTAGCTCGTGTGGATGATCTCGCGCTTCTGCGCATCCGTGAGCGACGGCCCGAGATTCGAGCATTCCAAGTTCGCCATGGCCACGCTGCGCCCGCGGCGATCCAGCATGAATGCGACCGTGCCGAGCCCATTTGCGAGATGGATGCAGCTCTGCCGCGTGAGGTGCGGGATCCACCATGCGAGCAACCGCAAGAGGGCGGTCTCGATGAAGTGGCGGATCTTTTTGAAAGGAGACATGCGGCGGGAAAGTGAGTGCTCAGTGCTCAGTTGTCAGTGCTCAGAGCGCGGACTCCGAGCATCGGTTGCCGTATGGGAAATGAACGCACGAACATTTTCACGCGACTGAATACTGATTTACTGAGAACTGAGAACTGAGAACTGAACCACATGGACACCGCCGACATCCTCGCCATCGCACGCCGCATCCTCGCGCAGCCCACCGCGCCCTTCCACGAGGACGCCGTGAGGCGTGAAATCCGCGCACTGCTGGCGGACTGCCCGCACGTGGCGCTCACTGAGGATCGCTTCGGCAATCTCCTCGCACACTACCGCCGCGGGAAAGCAGCCGCACGTCTCGCTTTCGCCGCGCACATGGATCACCCCGCGTATGTCGGGCGCGAATTCCTCGGCGGCGTGCCCGAGCGCTATTTGAAAAAGAAGCCCGGGACGAAAAAATTCGGCGCATTCCGAATGTGGGATCTCCCCGCGTGCGAAATCCGCGCGGGCCGCATCCGTTCGCGTGTGTGCGACGACCTCATCGGCTGCACGGCCATCGTCGCGATGCTCCGCGAACTCGAGCGCACCGGCGCGGAATGCGCCGCGTGGGGGCTTTTCACCCGCGCCGAGGAGGTCGGGTTCGTCGGCGCGATCGAGCTGGCGAAAAGCGGGCTCCTTCCAAAATCCGTCACCATCGTCTCGCTCGAGACGAGCAGCGTGAAGGGCGGCCCGGTGAAAATCGGCGCAGGCCCCATCATCCGCGTCGGCGACCGCACGAGCGCCTTCGACTCCGCCGCCACCGCGCAGCTTCAGGCCGCCGCGAAAGCCGCGGGCATCACGCATCAGCGCGCTCTCATGCAGGGCGGCACCTGCGAGGCTACCGCTTATGCGCTCTACGGCTACCGTACCGCCGCGATGTGCGTCGCGCTCGGGAACTACCACAACTGCGGCCCCGGCGACCGCATCGCGCCGGAATACGTGAGCGTCACCGACACCCTCGGCATGGCGCGCCTCTGCGCCGCAGCCGCGACCGCAGCCGACACCGACCCGCACCGTGACCTCCGCAAATCGCTGGAGAAGCGCCTCGCCGACCACCGCCGCTTTTTCCGAAAGCTCGAAAAGTGATCCCTCATTTTGAACTGCGGCAAACGCGACGGGCACGGTAAAAAACTATCGCCGCGTTCTCCATGCACGCTGCGGTTCAATCCTTCGCCGAAAGACGGAACTATGAAAAGATTTCCCTTGCGCTCCTGGGAAACGGGTGTCTTATCCACCTCGCAAGTTCAGAGCCCCTTTGGGCGTTGGTAGATTGCTAGTTGTGTTAGTAGCGCGGTGCAAATCGCGAGCTTCCTTTGGCAGTTTGAAATCCGATCCTCGGAAACAGCCGCAGAAAGACTCCGCAAGTTGCAGAAAACAAACACATGTCAAATAGCAAACTCTACGTGGGCAATCTCTCCTTTGAGACCCTCGAAATCGAACTTGAAGACCTCTTCAAGCAGGCCGGAACCGTCACGGAAGCAGCCCTCATGCAGGATCGCATGACCGGCAAATCCCGCGGTTTCGCCTTCGTCACCATGGGCACCGCCGATGAAGCCAAGAAGGCCATCGAGATGTTCAATGGCAAGCAGATCGGCGGACGCGCCCTCACCGTCAACGAAGCACGCCCGCGTGAAGCAGGCGGCGGCGGCGGCGGTGGTGGTGGTGGCCAGCGCCGCTCCTTCGGTGGCGGTGGCGGCGGCGGCGGTGGTGGCCGTCGCGATTACCAGCGCTACTAAGGTCTCGGCCCAATCCGGGCCAAGATTGGCCCCAAAAGGCCACGCCTGACGCGGGAAATCCCACGTTCAAACATTCAAAACGCCCCGGTGGAAACGCCGGGGCGTTTTTCTTTTGCGGGAAAGTCACGCCTCGGGATGCAGGCGATTTTATATGACGTCACGTCTCGCAGGCTTGCCTTCCCCACCGATGTGCCGCTGTCCTCGCCGCACATGAAACTGATCTCTTGGAATGTGAATGGCATCCGTGCGGCGCTGAAGAAGGGCTTCCTTGATTTTGTGAATGCAGAGAAGGCGGACATCGTGTGCGTGCAGGAGACGAAGGCTTCGCCGGAGGTCGTCGAGGTCGAGTGGCCGGCGGGCTACGGAGCGCATTGGAATTGGGCGGAGAAGAAGGGCTACTCGGGGACGCTCATCCTCAGCCGCACCGAGCCGCTGTCCGTGACGCGAGGCATCGGCATGGCCGAGCACGACCGCGAGGGACGTGTGCTCACGGCGGAATTTGCGGATTTTTTTCTCGTGAATGTGTATGTGCCGAATTCGCAGCGCGAGCTGACGCGGCTGGACTACCGGCAGCAGTGGGACCGCGATTTTCTGAAGCACCTCCGGGCGCTGGAACGCACGAAGCCGGTGATTTTCTGCGGCGACCTGAACGTGGCGCACACGGAGATCGATCTCGCGCGGCCAAAGGAAAACGTGAAGACGCACGGCTTCACGCCGGAGGAGCGCGCGGGTTTCAGCGCGCTGGTCGAGGCGGGCTTCGTGGACACGTTCCGCGAGTTCGAGAAAGGCGGCGGCCATTACACATGGTGGAGCCAGATGAACAACGCGCGTGCCCGGAACATCGGCTGGCGGATTGATTACTTCCTAACCTCGTCGGCGCTGCGCGCGCGGCTGAAGTCGGCGCGCATCTATCCGCACATCACCGGCTCGGACCACTGCCCGGTGGGCTTGGAGCTGAAGAAAAAGTAGGCGAGGTTTGCGACCTCGCGCGGCAGGACGGGCGAAGGTGGCGGGACGGCGCGGAGCAACTCCGTGGCCGCCGCGCTGCGCTCACTCGCGTAATATTGCGAAACTCGCCTCCATCGTGCGCGCACTCCGTTTTCTTCGTGTCCTTCCCCGCCGAATCGTGATCCTGTGCGCGATGCCCGCACGCCTGCTCATCCTGTTTGCCCATCCCGGGCTGCAAAAATCGCGCGTCCACCGCGTGCTGATGAACGCTGCAGCGGCGCTCGCCGGCGTGACGTTCCACGATCTCTGCGAGCGATACCCGGATTTCTACATCGACGTGAAAGCCGAACAGGCGCTGCTGCTCGAACACGACGCGATCATTTTCCAGCACCCGTTCTATTGGTATTCCGCGCCCGCCATCGTGAAGGAATGGCAGGACCAGGTGCTGCAATACGGATTCGCGTACGGCCAGGGTGGCACGGCGCTCCGCGGGAAAATCACCCTCTCGGTGCTTTCGACCGGTGGATCCGAGGAGTCCTATCGTGCAGATACCGCCGATCATTTCACGGTGCGCCGGCTCCTCGCGCCATTCGAGCAGACGGCGCGGCATTGCGGGATGGACTATCTCGCGCCATGCGTCTTCCACGGCGCCGACGGGCTCGACGACGCCGGGCTCGCCGCCATCGTGAATGAATACGTCCGCCTGATCACGGCGCTTCGCGACGGGACGCTCAACCGCGCCGCGGCGCGAAATTGCGAACGGCTGAATGCGGACCTCTCGCGCATCATCAGCAACGGAGCCGCTGCATGACTGACAGCTTTCTCTTCCAGGCATTCGTCTATCTGCTCGCCGCGGTGATCGCCGTGCCGATCGCGAAGCGGCTCGGCCTCGGCTCGGTGCTCGGCTACCTGCTCGCAGGTGTGGCCATCGGGCCATTCGGCCTGAATCTCGCGGGCGGCGCAAAGGATGTGATGCACTTCGCCGAGTTCGGTGTGGTGATGATGCTCTTCCTCATCGGCCTCGAGCTGAAGCCCGCGCTGCTCTGGCGCATGCGCGGGCCCATCCTCGGAATGGGCGGCCTGCAAATGCTGGGCACATCCCTCGCGGTGCTCGCGGTTGCGATCCTCGCGGGCCGGCAATGGCGGGAGTCGCTCGCCATCGGGTTGATCCTCGCGATGTCATCCACGGCGATCATCTTGCAGACGCTCGCCGAGAAAAATCTGCTCAAGACACGTGGCGGCCAGTCGTGCTTCTCCGTGCTGCTGTTCCAGGACATCGCGGTGATTCCCCTGCTCGCACTGCTGCCGCTGCTCGCGATGCAGGGCACGGCATTCGACGCGGGGCACGTCGCGAAGCCGCTCGAACACCTGCCCGTGTGGGCGCAGACGCTCGCGACATTCGGCGCGGTCGCGATCATCGTCGTCGTCGGGCGCTGGCTGCTGCGGCCCATCTTCCGCTTCATCGCCGGCACGCGGCTGCGCGAGGCATTCACCTCGGCCACGCTGCTGCTCGTCATCGGCATCGCGCTGCTCATGGAATTCGTCGGCCTCTCCGCCGCGCTCGGCACCTTCCTCGCCGGCGTCGTGCTCGCGGACAGCGAATACCGGCACGAACTCGAGAGCGACCTCGAACCGTTCAAGGGTCTGCTGCTCGGGCTGTTCTTTCTTTCGGTCGGCAGCGGAATTGATTTCGCGCTCATTCGCTCGCATCCGGGCATCATCGCGCTGCTCGTCGCCGGGCTGGTGCTGGTGAAATTCGCGGTGCTGCTGCCCATCGCGCGCATCTTCCGCAGCGACTGGGGCGAGAGCCTCCTCTTCGCGCTCGCGATGGCGCAGGGCGGCGAGTTCTGCTTCGTGCTGTTCTCATTTTGCGAATCGCACGGCGTGCTCGGCGGCGCGGTGACAAAACCGCTCACCGCCGCCGTGGCGCTCTCCATGGCACTCGCGCCGCTCCTTTTCCTCCTCTACGAAAAAGTCGTCGCGCCGCGGCTCGCGCGAAAGAAAAACACCCGGGAGCCGGATGAAATCGAAGACCACGATCATCCTGTGATCCTCGCGGGCTTCGGCCGCTTCGGGCACGTCATCGGGCGTCTGCTCCGCGCGAATGGCTTCGGTGTGACCGTGCTCGACAACGACGCGGAGCAGGTGGACCTGCTCGGGAAATTCGGCATGCAGAGTTTCTACGGCGACGCCTCGCGGCTCGACCTGCTGCGCGCCGCCGGCGCGGAAAGGGCACGGCTTTTCGTGCTGGCCATCGGTGATGAAGTCCGTTCGCTCGAGATCGTGCGCACGGTCCGGCACGAGTTTCCACATCTCCACATCTTCGCGCGCGCAGTGAGCCGCCAGCACGCCTACGAGCTTTTCCGCCTCGGTGTGAATGATGTCTATCGCGAGACGCTCGGGAGCGCGATCGAACTCGGCGTGTCCGCGCTCCGCGCACTCGGCGTCCGCGGCGTGGACGCATTGCGGGCCGCCCGCATTTTCAAGCAGCACGATGAGGCCGCGGTGCGCGACATGGCGCACATGCAGGAGAACGACGGCGCCTATGTCACCCGCGCCAGGCAGCACATCGAGAACCTCGAGCACATCCTCCGCAGCGACCGCTTCGAGGCGAAGGATCCGACGGACGATGAATGGTCGCCCCCTTCGAGAAGGGAGGGAGCGTAGCGGATGCGCGCAGCTCGTGCGTTCACTGCTCGCGCGCGACGTGCTGCGGCAGAAGGACGACAACACCGGCGCGTTCACCTTCACCGGCCCGCGTGCGAAGCGCATGTCGGCGGAGACCGGGGTCTGCAGGCTGGAAGCCTGCCGGCCGCACAGCCAAGATGCCTGTGTTCCGCGCCGCCCTACTTCAGCGGGCGGATGGAGAGGTCCTTGTAAAACGTGGTGCTCTTCGGATCGTGGCCTTGCAGCGCGATGGTGCCTTCGCCGATCGAGCGGCCGGGCATTCCCTTCGGCGGCTCCCAGCCTTCGGGCTGCGTCCAGTCGGTCGTCACCTTGCCGTCAATCTTGATCACCACATGCTTGCCCTCGACCTTGATCTCGTAGTCGCACCACACGTTGTCCTTGTTCGGCGCGTTGTCGAGGACGTCGGCCACGGAGTAGAGGCCGCCGGTCTTTTTGCGGTCGCCGTGGGTCGCGTTCACCTGGCACTCGAAGCCTTTCGACAGCCAGCCCTTTTCTTCGAAGTTCGTGTGAAAATAGATCCCGGAATTCGATCCCGGCGTCGTCATCATCTTTGCCTTGAACTCGAAGTTCTTGAATTTCGCGTCGCCCGTCGGCCCGACGAAGAAGATGTGCGCGCGCCCGCCGCTGACCTTCAGCTTGCCGTCCTCCACGGTGAAGACAGTCGTCTTTTCATCGGGCTTGTCCTCGGTGGAGGCGTTCGTTTTCCAGCCGGTGAGATCCTTGCCGTTGAACATGGAGACCCAGCCTTCCTCCGCGCGGAGCGAGGGAAGTGTGGCGGTGGCGAGGGCGGCGAGGAGGGAGAGTGCGGAGAGTGCGGAGAGTTTCATCGGTGCGGAATCTGACCGCCGGAGCGGCGATGTCGAAGCAGAAAAAGGTGTCGTTTCTTTTTGCGCGGAACGGTGCCGCGGCAGCGTGCGATTCGCATTCACGATTCGGATTCACAGCCACCCCATTTTCCGCTGGCAACACACGGAGCCGCCGTGTGTGCGAACTGGCGGCGGCACAGGTGCCCGCCCATGAAGGACATTTCCCTGCTCATCCTTCCGCTGCTGCGCCCGTGGCTGTTCGGCGTGTTCTTCGTGCTCTTTCTCGTCGTGGGCATCGCATTCGCCTACGCCGTCGTGCTGTACGGCCAACGGTGTCCAAGAATCCACCTGCAAAGTTGCGTATAGGTGGCGCAGGGCGGCGATGTCAGGCCCGTGGTGAAGGCGGGCAAAGAGTTGCACCCTCAGAGCGGATGAACTTCACCGAGCGCACCGTGAGCCGCTGGAAGACCCGCACGAGCAACGGCAGGTCCGCCTTCTCCGTGGCCAGGCGCTTGCATTCTTTGTCCAGCCGTTACGCACGCCGTGCAAGTTCCGCCTCGTTGCGCACGGCGTGAACGCGCTCGAGATCCGCCTCGCATGGGACCATCAGGTTGTGCGCCATGCACAGGAAGTGGGCCTGCATGGTCTTGGCATTGGCCGTACTGGCCCATGCCTTGGTCTCGCCCAGCTTGTTCTTGAGTTCGTCAAAGGTCTTCTCGATTTCCCATCGCAGGCGGTAGAAGTGCGCGATGACTCCGGGCGGCAGCGTGCGCTCATTCGTCAGGAAGCTGAACTCCTCGCCGCGCAGCGCGCAGCGATAGCCGGTATTGACGTTCGGACGCGATGCCGGCTAAAGCCGCGGACTACTTAGCCGCCGCTCCGTGCGCGCTACTTTCCAATGCACCACAGGTGCTTGTGCGTGCGGAGGAAAAGCTGGCCGTCGCTTACGGCGAGGGAGCTGTTCGTGAGGCCGTCGCCCATCGGGTTCACGGCGAGCTGCTCGTATTTTTCTGGCGAAGCCTTGAAGACGACCACGTCGGAATTCTGCGTGACGGCGTAGATGCGGTCGCCGCTGCGCACGAGCGAACTCCAGGTGTTTGCGCGGCCTGCGGGCGTCGCCATGCGCTCTTTCCAAAGCTCCTTCCCGGTGGCGATCTCGATGCACTGGATCACGCCGGGCTCGCCTGTGAGCCACGCGTGCTTGCCGAGCACGACGTTGCTGCCGATGCGCTGCGGGTTTTTCTTTTCCTGCCAAAGGCGATGGCTCGTCGTGATGTCGCCGCTCCCGCCGGGCTTCACACCGACGCTGAATCCGCCGTAGCCGCCGAAGCCTGCGATGGCTCCTTCGCCCACGAGCGGGTCCGCGTACGAGAGCGCGTTCAGGCCGTTGCAATGCCACAGTTCCTTCCCGGTCTTCGGGTCGAGGCTGAAGACCGCGCCGGGCAGCCCGACGAGAAATTCCTCGCGCGTGCCGACCTTCGCGACGAATCCCGTATTCCACGATCCGGTGAAGCCTTTGCCGCCGCCGGGGCCTTCCTTCACCACGGGCTCGGGCACATTGAAACGCCACGCTTCCTTTCCCGTGCGCTTGTCCACGGCGACGATGAAGCTCGGATCGCCGGGGCCGAAATTCAGGATGCACAGGTCGCCGTGCAGCACAGGAGACGCAGCCCAGCCCCAGATGTGACTCTGCGCGCCGAGGTCCACATGCCACTGCTCTTTTCCATCGGGCGACCAGCACCACAGGCCCGCGCTGCCGAACCAAGCGACCACGCGTTCGCCGTCCGTCGCCGCCGATGCGCTGCAATACGGATTCGTCCCGTGCGTGACTTCCTTTTCCGTCCACTCAGGGCCAGCCTGCCAGAGTGTCTTGCCGTCCTTGCGGTCGAGGCACATCAGCGTGCGCTTCGTACCGACATTCTGCGTGAGGAAAATTTTCTGGCCCCACACGATCGGCGTGCTGTTGCCGCGCTCGGGCAGCTCGATCTTCCACTTCACGCCCTCGGTCGCGCTGAACTTCAGCGGCAGGTCGGTCTCGGGCGTGGTGCCGTCGGCAGCCGGGCCGCGCCACGCGGGCCAGTTGCCGGCGAAGGTGGAGGTGACGAGGGTGAGGAATGCGAAGAGGGTGGGGGTGCGCATTGTGAAGGGATAACCCGTCGGCGCTGAAAATGGCGAGTGGCGAGTGGAGCGTCCGAGTGGAGCGCGGTCGTCCCCGGCAGACAGGAACGGCAGGGCTGACGCATCAACAAAGCGAAGTAGTCCGAGGCATGGAAGCCAGGGGCCTGAATCTGATGAATCCCGGCGGCGCGCCCTTACTTCACCTGTACCGTCTTGCCCGTCTTCGCGGCCTCGTAGATCGCGCAGATGGTGGCGACGGCGTTGCGCGCGTCGCTGCCGGGGACGGCGGGCTGGCGCTTTTCGCGGATGGCGTTGCAGAGGTCTTCGAGCTGGAGACGGTGGCCTTCGGTGCTGATGGCCATGGGATTTGCCACGCCGCCGCCGATGGCGGAGGTGCTGCCACCGGCGCGGATGGCGTCGTCGCCGGGCTCCTCCTTTTCAAACTGCCAAAACTTGATCGCGTCGTCCTCGATGATGATGGAGCCCTTGTCGCCGCTCAGCTCGATGCGCTTATTCCAGCCGGGGTAGGTGCTCGTTGCGCCCTCGACCACGCCGAGCGCGCCATTTGCAAAACGCAGCGTGGCGACCGCAGTGTCCTCCACGGCGATGCGCTCGTGCGCGAGCGTGGCGATGTTCGCCTTCACCTCGACGGGCACGCCGACGAACCACGTGAGCAGATCAATCGCGTGGACGCCCTGATTCATGAGCGCACCGCCGCCGTCCATTTCCCAAGTGCCGCGCCAGCCTGCGCTGTCGTAGTACGCCTGCGTGCGCCACCACTTCACGTAGGCGCTGGCGATGGTGAGACGGCCGAGTCGGCCTGCGTCCACGGCGCGCTTCACGGTGCGCGCGCCTTCGCCGAAGCGGCTCTGGAAAACTGCGGCGAGGATCGTGCCGCTTGCCTTCGATGCGGCGATGATGGCGTCAATCTTCTCCACATTGATCTCCATCGGCTTCTCGCAGAGCACGTGCTTGCCGGCCTTCAGCGCGGCGATGGCTGGCTCGCCGTGCGAACCGCTCGGCGTGGTGATGCACACGGCGTCCACGTCCTTGCGCGCGACGAGTTCGTCAATCGATCCAGCCGCGGCGCATTTCCATTTTTCGCAAAATGGCTCCAAGCCTGCGACCGAATACGCGGCGGTGAGCTGCGCGCCGGGGATTTCGCTGATGGCCTGTGCGTGAATGCCGGAGATGTTGCCGGTGCCGACGAGTGCGAAGCGGACGGGTGCGGACATGGGGTGCGGGTGAAAGTGGTGAAGTTTGTGTGCTCTGCGGGAGTGACTGGTGACTAGTGAATGGTGATTGGTGCTGCGTATCCAGCGCAAAGCTGTGACGGCGGATCAGCGTGGCGGATACCAGTCACTTTTCACCAGTCACCAGTCACGACGCGCGAGCACGCAGCACGAAAAAATTCGCGCCCCGCTCACGCCTCAGCGACCCACCGCTGCAAGGTCGCCATGCAGATGCGGCTCGCGGGTTCGGCGTTTGCGGAGAAGGAATAGCCGGCTGGCAGGTGCTGGATCGCGTCGTCGAGCGGGATGCTGCGCCAGTGCGTCTCGAGCGCAATCCATCCGCGGTAACCGCGCGACTTCAGTTCGCGGAGGTGCGCGGGGAAATCAATCGAGCCTTTGCCGAGTTCGCAGCACTTCAGCGCGGACTTCGTGCCGTTGCGCGCGGCGTCCTTGATGTGGACGTGCGCGACGTGCTCCGCGATCGCGGGGTAGTCGTCGCGGATGGGATCGTTTGCGCCTTCGAGGTAGATGCAGTTGCACGGATCCCACACGACGCCGAACTGCGGCGACGGCGGCAGGTGCTTCCAGAATTCCGCGGTCTCCGCGCCGTTGCCGACGACGCAGCTCGCCTCGTTCTCGATCCCGATGCGGATATTCGTGCCGCGCACCACATCGAGCAGCATTGGAAAATGCGACGCGGCGCGCTTCAGATCGTCGCCCGTCGCGGGGTGCGGGCGGCGCAGGAATGCAAATACGCGCACGATGTCGGTGCCGAGAATCTGCGCGGCCTCGACGGAGCGCTTGAAGAGCTCGACATGCGCCGCGATTTCCTCCGGCGAGTCGAGGTTGCACTTGAAGACCGGCGATGCGGCCCCGGCGATCGCGAGCCCGGCGTCGCGCGATTTTTTCGCGATGAGCGTGAGGTCGTCCTTCGTGAGATCTTTGAACGCGCGACCGAACAGGCTGCGGACTTCGATGCCGTCGAGCTTGAAGTCGGCTGCGAAGCGCAGCACGTCGTCAAGTTCCTGCGAGACTTCATCGGTGAGGATTGCGAGTTTGCACCAGTTCATGAGTTTGGGTGCTGGGTCTTGGAAATTGCGTTTGGAGGCGGGCTCTTAAACCTAATCTTCATCGTGATCCTACTCCCATTTTTGCCGGCCTTGGTTTCAGCGCGCGTCTCATTCGTTCCATCGTTCCCGCTTGCGGCGCATGGCGCGCTGGCTACTCTCCGCGGCCCCAAGGACTGTCCTTGGGTTTGAAACGCAACGAACAGACACCAAACACATGGCCAACACGATCCTGGTCGGCGCCCAATGGGGCGACGAAGGCAAAGGCAAAATCATTGATTTCCTCACCGAGAAGGCGGACCTCGTCGTCCGCTCGCAAGGTGGCAACAACGCGGGGCACACCGTCATCGTCGCCGGGAAAAAATATGTGCTGCATCTGATCCCGAGTGGCATTTTGCGGCCGGGAAAAATGTGTGTCATCGGCAATGGCGTGGTCATTGATGCCGTGTCGCTCGCGGGTGAAATCGAAGGTCTGCGCAAGCAGGGCATCCGCGTGACGCCGAAGAACCTGATGATCTCGGACTGCGCGCATCTCACGCTCCCTTCGCACCGCGCGCTCGACCGCGCGAAGGAAGTGGCGAAGGGCAAGGGCAAGATCGGCACGACCGGCCGCGGCATCGGCCCGACGTATTCGGAAAAAGCCGCGCGCACCGGACTGCGCACGGGCGAACTTTTGAATCCGGCGCGCTTCGCCAAGCGCCTGCACGACCGGCTCACCGAGGCGAACGCGCAACTCAAGACGATGGGCGCCGCACCGATCAACATCGCCGCGGAATCGAAGGCCTATCTCGCAGCGGCAAAAGTGATCGCACCATTCCTCGCAAACACCGTCGTCTTCATCCACGAGATGCTCGACGGGAAGACCGACGTGCTCTTCGAGGGCGCGCAGGGGACTTTCCTCGACATTGACCACGGCACGTATCCCTACGTCACGTCGAGCAACACGACCGCCGGCGGCGCATGCACCGGCAGCGGCGTGGGGCCGAACCGCATTGATAAGGTGCTCGGCACGATCAAGGCCTACACGACACGCGTTGGCGAAGGGCCGTTTCCGACGGAGAACGAAGCGCTCGGCGAATTTCTGCACGGCCTCGGACGCGAGTTCGGCGCGACGACCGGACGCGCCCGCCGCTGCGGATGGTTCGACGCCGTGTGCGTGCGCTACGCGGGCATCGTGAACGGCATTGACGAACTCGCCGTGACGAACGTGGACGGCCTCGACACGATGGAAACCATCAACGTCTGCGTCGCGTACAAGCTCGGCAAAAAGCGCCTCGACTACCCGCCGACCGACATTGACGCGCTCGCGCAGTGCGAACCCATTTACCAGACCTTCCCCGGCTGGAAAAAGGACACGACCGCCGCAAAAAAGTGGAGCGACCTCCCGCCGAAATGCCGCACGTATCTTCAGGCCATCGCGAAGTTGTGCAGGGCGAAACTGAGCATTGTGAGTGTCGGCCCCGGACGGGAGCAGACGATTCTCCTGTAGCCGCGTCTCGTAAGAGCGCGGGCACGGGCCTTGCCCCTCGCGAACAGGTAGTATTATTTGAACATCATGAGCACCGTCGCCGAAATCGAGAAAGCCATCGGGCAATTGCCGCCTGAGCAGCGCGCGAAAATTCGCCGCTGGATGGACACGCTCACCCCGCAGCCGGCACAGGGCGGGTGGCCTGTCCCGCCGCCAAATGTCGAGCGCGTCGAACTCGAAAGAATCGAAGCGGAAATTGAAGCGGAATTTCCGACGCTTCGGGGCTGAACGATGCTGCTCGACACAAACGCCATGAGTGCGTGGGCAAAGGGCGACGACGCACTCTTGCGTGCGTTGCGGCCGGATCGCGCATGGTTTCTTCCTTCGATCGCGCTCGGCGAGTACCGCTACGGCCTGCTGAAATCGAACCGGCGTGCCGAATTGGAGGCGTGGTTGGATTCCATCGAGGTGTCCTGCACCGTGCTCGCTGCGGATGCGGAAACTGCGCGCCAATACGCCTCTCTCCGACTTTCAGCCGATGATTCGGACGGGGAGATTCCGTATCACGATCTGTGGATCGGCGCGCTGGCTCTCCAGCACGGTTTCGAAGTTGTGAGCCGTGACGGACACTTTGACAAGATGCCGGGAGTCCGGCGTGTGAGTTGGTGAAATGACTCCGAATCGCCCCATCTTGTTCCTCTTCGAAGTCATGGACAGCCCGTCGGCATTCCGGGCGCGAAATATTTTCGTGAGCGCGGATGCGCTCTCCCGCGCATGACTTCGCCGCGCCACATCGCAATCATCATGGACGGCAACGGCCGCTGGGCGAAGGAGCGCGGGCTGCCGCGGCTGAAGGGCCATGAGCGCGGTGCGGCGAATGTGCGGCCGATCACCGAGGAATGTGTCGCGCAGGGCGTGGAATTTCTCACGCTGTATGCGTTCTCGACGGAGAATTGGAAGCGTCCCGACGAGGAAGTAAACGGACTGTGGCTGTTGCTCGGGCATTTCCTCGAACTCGAACTGCCGACGATGATGAAGAACGGCATCCGCCTCCGCACCATCGGGCGCACGCACGAACTGCCCGAGGAGGCGCAGCAAAAGCTCGCGAGCACGATCGCCGCGACTGCGGAGAACAAGGCGCTCACGCTCATCCTCGCGCTGAATTATTCTTCACGCATCGAAATCGC
>BJFP01000025.1:17807-21070 GCA_014189875.1 Verrucomicrobiota bacterium
TTTCTGCGGAAGGAAAGCCTGCCGTTCAATTTCCGCGCAGTCGTGGAGACGACGCTCAAGGAGCAGCGCGCCACCAAGGCCGCGCGCGCCTCGCGACCGCAGCTCACCGTCGAGCAGCACCAGGACAGCATCGTGGGCCAGAGCGAGGCGATGCAGCAGGTGTTCAAGCTCGTGGGCCGCATCGCGCACACGGATGCGCCTGTGATGATCACTGGCGAGAGCGGCACCGGCAAGGAGCTCGTCGCGCGCGCCATCCACCACTACTCCGGGCGCAGCGCGAAAGGCTTCGTGGCGATCAACTGCGCCGCGATCCCCGAGCAGCTCCTCGAGAGCGAGCTGTTCGGACATGAGAAAGGCGCGTTCACCGGCGCAACCGGCCAGCGCATCGGGCGCTTCGAGCAAAGCAATAGCGCGACGCTTTTTCTCGATGAGATCGGCGACATGCCGCTCACGCTCCAGGGGAAAATCTTGCGCGTCCTCCAGGATGGCGAGCTGTCCCGCGTCGGCGGCAACGACATCGTGAAGACAAACGTCCGCATCATCACAGCGACGAACAAGAACCTTGAAACCGAGGTCTCCACGAAGCGCTTCCGCGAAGACCTTTTTTACCGGCTGAATGTCGTGCGTGTGCAGCTCCCGCCGCTGCGCCAGCGCATCGAGGACATCCGGCTGCTCGCGGAATATTTCGTGCAGCGCGTCTCCGAGGAGAAACATCTCCCGCGGCTCAAGCTCAGCGAAGAGGCCGTTCGCGTGCTCGAAGGCCACTCGTGGCCCGGCAACGTCCGCGAACTCGAAAACACGATCCAGCGCGCGTGCGTGCTCGCGACCGGCGACATTTTGCTCCCGAAGGACATCCCGCTCGGCGTCGCCAGCGCGGAGAATGCTCCCGCGGGGATCATCCAGAAGGAGGAAGCCATCGAGGCCCTGCTGCGTCATGCGCAGAGCGATCCAAACGTCGAACTTCTCCCGTGGCTGGAGCGCGAATTCACCGTCCACGCCATGCGGCAGACCAATGGCAACCAGGTGCAGTCCGCGAAGCTCCTCGGCATCACGCGCGCCACGTTGCGCAAGCGGCTCGAGCGCTTCGGGATCACGCGCGAACTGATCGTGCAGTGAAGGCGTGGCTCTGGAACGGCAGCGCATTCGAGCCTGCGAACGGTGTTCCGATTTCGGATCGCGGCTTCCGTTTCGGAATGTCGCTTTTCGAGAGCATGTGCGTGCGCGATGGAGCGATCGAATTCTGGCCGCAGCACCAGCAGCGCATCCTCACCGCGTGTGCCGAGCGTGATTTCCCGATGCCCGAGACCGCGGTGTCCGCGGCGGGCGCGGTGTTTGAAAATGCGCGCATCAGCGGCTTCGCACGGATCTACATCACCGCAGGCGACGGCGGTCCTGCTGCGCCGGTCACGGATGCGCGCGTGTTCCTTATCATCGAGCCGCGCGAACCGGAGCGCGAGGACTCGTGGGAGATCACCTTCCACGACGACTTCTACCACCCGATGTTCGGCGGGCTGAAGACCGCAAACTACTGGCTCAACGCCGACGCGCTCGCGCAGGCGCGCTCCAAAAATGTCGACGAGGCGCTGCTGTGCAACGACTTCGGCGAACTCGTCTCCGCGTGCTGTGCAAATCTCTTCATCGTGAAGGACGACCGCATCCTCACGCCCTCGCGCAAGTCCGGCTGCCGCGCGGGCGTCGTGCGCGAATGGGTCATCCAGCGCCGCAAAGTCGAGGAGCGCCGCCTGCGCCGCGAGGACGCCGTGACTGCCGATGAAATCTTCCTCACGAACTCATGGCTCGGCATCATGCCCGTCGCCACGCTCGAAGGCCGCCCCCTTGGCCCGCGCAGCACCGGCCCAAAGCTCGCCGCCGAATTCGCGGACCGGCGCGAATGCGGGGCCGACAACCTGTCGGCCTGATCCGTCGGTTTCAGCGGCGGGGCATCTGGCCGACGAACGAGGACGATTGGAAAAAATCAGCGATGTGCGGATGTGGAGGGCTTGGCGGGCCGAACCGCATTTCAAAATCCTGCAATTCGGGCCGACAGGTTGTCGGCCCCACATTTACAACCCCGCGATTTCCTCGCGGCTGATCTCGCGCTCCTCGCGCGTGGCGAGCGTCTTCACTTTCACGCGCGGCCATTCTTCGCCGATGATGACGGCGAGGCGTGCGCCGAGATTTTCCGCGGCCTGGAATTGCTTGCCGACCTTTGCGGGCGCGAGTGCGAAGTCCGTGCGTTTGCCGCTGTCGCGCAGCTCCTGCACGAGCGCGAGCGCCTGCGGGCGGAGTTCCTCCTTTGCGAGGATCACGTAGATGTCGCACGCATGCTGCGCGGCGCACCATGCGTCCATCTTTGCCTTCGCTGCGGGGATTTCATCGAGGAGATTTACGAGCACCACGTCGCCCATGCCGAAGCCGAGCGCGGGCAGGTCCACCTTGCCGTCGCTCATCAGCGCGAGCAGCCGATCGTAGCGTCCGCCGCCGGCGAGAGCGCGCTCGTTCTTCGCGCGGTCGAACATCTCGAAAACGACGCCCGTGTAATACGCGAGCCCGCGCACGATCGCGTAGTCCACCTCGATGAATGCGCCGAGCCCGCGCGCCTGCATGTCGGCGATGATCGGTGTGAGTTCCGCGGTGGGTTCCTTGCTGCGCATGAATGCGAGCAGCGTCCCGGCAGTCATCCCGAATTTCTCCAGCGAGGCGGCGGTCTTCTCCGCCGGAGCGCGTTCGGCCTTGTCCACGATTTGGAAAAACTCGTACTCGTCCTCCGCCGTCAGCGGAGCGCCATCCGTGCGGTGGGCATTGCCCCGAAAAAATGTCTGCCACGCCGTGCGGCTTGAGAGGCGCACGACGAAATCTTTCTCCGTGAGCCCGAATGCGCGGAGCATGTCCACCAGCACCGCGAGCAGTTCCGCATCCGCCGCAGGCGAGGCCTCGCCGATGATGTCGCAATTGAGCTGCAAAAACTCGCGCAGCCGCCCGCGCTGCTGCCGTTCGTGACGAAAAAAATTCGGCACGCAAAACCACTTGAGCGGCTTTTTGAAATCGCGCTCACGAGCCGCGACCATGCGCGCGAGCGTGGGGGTCATCTCGGGACGCAGCGCGCCCTTTACGGCACCCGGCTCCGCACTCACGCCGACGGTGAAAAGCTGCCCGACCAATTCGCCGCCGCTCTTTTTTTCATACAGCGCCATGGACTCGACCACCGGGCCGTCGAACTCCACGAAGCCGTAGCGCCGCGCGACACCGCGCCATGTGTCGAG